>CAJBHN010000681.1 GCA_903952805.1 uncultured Myxococcales bacterium
CACCCCCGCCTCATGGTGGACCCGACTGCGCGCAGCGGTGTCGTCGCTGCAACTGCAGGTCGGCGTCGGAGCCGCCGCCGCCGCCGTCGTCGTCGTCGTCGCCGTCAGCGCGCCCGAGGGCCCCCGCTCGAGCACCACCAGCAAGGGCGGGGCCCACACCGCCGCCGTCGGCTTCTTCGTCAAAGACAAAAACGGCGCCCGCGTTGGCGAGGCGGGCGAGGTGTTGCACGCCGGCGACCAGATCCAGCTCACCGTCACCGACGCCGACCGCCCGGCCATGGTCGTCGTCGGCATCGACGGCCGCGGCGTGGTCAGCGTATACGCCGTCGAAGCCACGGGCGCCGTCGCCAAGGGCGCCGCCGGGCCGCGGGTGTTGCCAGCGTCGTTGATCCTTGACGACACCGTCGGCGTCGAGCGCTTCTTCGTCGTCTACGGCGACGACGCCAGCACCACCGAACGCGCGGTCCGGGCCGCCGCCGACGACGTGGCCCACGACGTCAGATCGGGCCGCGTCGACCTCGCCCGCGTCCAGCGCCTGTCCCTCGGCGAGGGCTATGCCCAGGCGTCGGTGCACATCCAAAAGGTGCGCTGAGCCCATGGCCCCCCTGCGCCGTCTCCTGCGCCTGCAGCAGCAGCAGCTGCAGCTGCTGCTGACGATGACGATGGTCGTCGCCAGCACCCTGTCGTTGGACGCGAGCGCGGTGACCCAGAAGTTCGCGGTGTTGATCGCGGCCCACGACGGCGGCTTTGGCCTCCCCAAGCTGCGCTACGCGGGACGCGACGCCACCCGGCTGGCCGATGTGCTGGTCGACGTCGGGGGCTTTGCCCGCGCCGACATCCTGTCGATGGTCGACGGCGACACAGACACGGTGCGGGACCTGTTGACCTCCCTGTCTCGGCGGGTCGGCGACAGCAAACACGCGGGCAACGACGTCGTCGTCCTCGTCTACTACTCGGGCCACGCCCAGGACGGTCGGCTGCGCCTGGGCAACGAGACCTTCGCGATGTCGGAGCTGCGGACCCTGCTGCACGACACCGCTGGCGACGTGCGGCTGGCCTTCGTCGACGCCTGCGGCGCCGGCGCCATGACCCGCGACAAGGGGGCCACGCTGGCGGCGCCCTTCGTCATCAAGATCGATGAGCAGTTGTCGACGACGGGACAGGTCATCATCGCCAGCTCCTCGGCCAACGAAGTCAGTCAGGAGAGCGACGAGATCCAGGGCAGCTTTTTCACCCACTATTTGACCACCGGCCTGCGCGGCGACGCCGACCGCGACCGCGACGGCAAGGTCACCCTCGACGAGGCCTATGCCTACGCCTACGGCCGCACCGTCGCCGCCACCTCGGCCACCCGGGCCGGCGCCCAACACCCCACCTACGCATTTGACCTCAAGGGAGCCGGCGACGTCGTGCTGACCACGCCAGGTGGCGCCGACGTCGTCGTCGAATTCCCCGGTGACCTCGAGGGCCGCTACTTCGTCGTCGACCTCGATCGACAGCTCTTCGTCGCCGAGGTCGACAAGCTGAAGGGGGGCCGCTCGGAAATCGCCCTGCCCCGCGGCCAGTACGCCATCAAGAAGAGGCTTTCCTCCCACCTGTTGATGACCCGGGTCCAGGCCCGCAGCAAGGGCCGCATCGTCGTCGACGACGCCACGATGGAGACGGTCTCCTTCGCCGACGATTACGCCAAGGGCTCGGTCATCGCCGTCGAGGACACACTCAAGCGCCCCATCGGCTGGTCGCTGGCCATCGGCGGCGGCGTCGCCAGCGTCAGCGACCCCAGCGGCCACAACGACGGCGGCCTGTTTCCGACGACGGGCGTGCTGGTGGGCCATGTGCGCGTGCACCATCTGTTGCGCAGCCAGCTCACCGTCGACCTCGACGTGGGCTGGGGCAACACCGCCGCCACCCGCGTGGTCGACGGCGGCGCTCTCGGCACCGCCAGCTTTGACGTCGACGTCACGGCCTGGCAGGCGGGCACGGCCGTGCTGTGGGAACAGCCGCTGCGCGATGTGGTGGGCCTCGACGTGACGGCGGTGGTCGGCCCGCGGATGGCTGGTCTGCTGTACGTGCACCGCTTCGTCGGCGACGTCGTGCCGGTGGGGCTGAACCAGCAGACGTACCTGGCGTTTTCACCGGGCCTGGTCGCGGGGCTTGGCTGGTCGTTTTCGACGTGGGGGCACCTGGAGGTGTCGGCGCGGGCCCACTACCTGCCCTACACGGTTGACTCTCTGCGTCATCTGGCCGTCGTGGAAGGCTTCGCGACGGTATGGTTGGATCTGTGAGGATGCTGATGCTGATGCGACAGCGGCGTTTCCGAAAAAGCGACGAGCGGTGTCCAAGCACCATGACGAGCGTGCGCGACATCACCCGTGGCCTCGTTGGCGTGCTGGCGGCCTGGGGTCTGGCGGTCGGCGCCGTCGGCTGCGGCGACCTCAGTCAGGAGGATCTGCTGTTTCGCGCGGGCATCCCGGTCAAGGGCGCGGTGGCGGTGGTGCCCCCCGGCACCGAGGCCGAAGTCGACGACGCCCTCGCCTCTTCTGCCCGTCAGGCCATGGAAGAAAATTGCGACGGCGACCTGCTGTGCGAAACCCGCAACCTGGCCCGCGGCTTCAACGGTCTGACGTTTTTCCTCCTCGACATCGTCGACGCCATCTCAGCCCTGCCCCCTTCGGAACGTTCCCCGGGACGTCGGGTCTGGGGTCCGCATTTTGACGCCGAGCAGGGCTCGACCTTCCGCTTCGAAATGGTGCGCAGCGACGACGGCGCCACCTTTGCCTTCTGCCTGCACGCCCGTCGGGGCTTCGTGGCCCGGGCTCCCGCCGTCGACTGCAGCGTCGAAGCCGACGACGACAGCGGCCTGCAGCTCGTGTTGTCGGGGTCGTTTTCGCCGTCGGGCATCGTTGGCGACGCCGCCCGCCAGGGGGCCGGCACCATGACCCTGTTTTCGGAGCGCTTGAACCGTTTGAATGGCGAGGCCCGCTTTGCCCGTCAGGTCGACTTCGCCTTCGACAACCGCGACCAGGCCACCGCCATCCACCTCGACCTGCTGGGCACCACCGTCGACGACGTCGACCGCGACGCCGCCTACGACTTCGTCCGCGACGACACGGGCTCGGGCACCCTCGCGTTTGACGTCTTCGCCGACCTCGTCCCCAGCGACGCCGTCCTGCAGCGCCGCCAACTCGAGCGCATCCGCCTGCGCGCGGCCTGGAACGAAGCGCTCGCCGGCCACGCCATCGGCGTCGTCGACGGCGGCAACGCCGGCGACCGCACCTTCACGCTGGAGCAGTGCTGGGACGCAAGCCTGGCCCGCGTCTACAGCCGCGACGTCGACGACGTCGAGGTCGGCTCCATCGACGCCTGCCTCGTCGCAGCCCCCGCCGTCGACGGCTGAGCCATGAAGACCCGGCTCTGCCGCTGGGTGAGCCCCTTCCCCCAAGCCCTTCTGCTTCGTCTCTCCACGGCGCAGTCGCATCCTCCGGCTCCCCTTCCCCATAGCGGCCGAGAACCTCCGCCAACATCGACACAAAGCGACCGCGTCCATGGGGAAGGGGTTGGGGGAAGGGGCCGTTGTCGAGACGATCTCGCGGTTTATGCGCTCGGTTTCCCTGGCCGGATCGATGAGCCCCTCAAGATGCACCACCACCTCGACGTCGCCGCTGGCGTGGGCCCCCGACAGCATGGGCGCCACGTAGCCATCGACGGCTGAGCCATGAAGACCCGGCTCTGCCGCTGGGTGAGCCCCTTCCCCCAACCCCTTCCCCATGGGCGCGGTCGCTTTGTGTCGACG
>CAJBHN010000682.1 GCA_903952805.1 uncultured Myxococcales bacterium
CAAAGCAAGATGTTTGCAACCGGCGACCCCGACACCACCATGTGCGGCAACACCGGGGGGTGCGAAAAGTGCGACGGCTCCAGCATCGATAATTGGTGGACCGAGTGCTCCACCCGAAGCAAAGACCCCGCCAATCCCCGCGCCACCTGCGGTGATTTCCATTCGCACAGCCACCAAAACAGCGCCCACATTCCCTGGCCGGTCGTCTTCGCCTGGGACGTCGATCCGGCGGCCAAAATCGAATTTGAATATGATTCGGCCGCTACCAAGCCGTTGAACGCCACGATCCTCTCCAGCGGCAACATCAAATTCGGTGGCGACGTCAGCTTCTGTTGCGCCGAGTGCGGCAGCGAAAGCGGCGGCAATTGCACCCAGCCCTTGACGTCGCCCGGCATCACGGCCACGGGACGCACCATCTCTGCAGCGAGCTGCGTGAAGGGTGGCAGCGAGGTGCCGTTGCCGAGATTCGCGGTCGCCCCGCCGGCACCCGGCCCCGTCCAATTCATCGGCTCGGGCTATGGCTATGCATTCAAAACCGATGGTGTGTGTGAAATCTCGGCCAACAGCACGGTGGTGGGCGACGTGGAATGCAAGGCCGTGGAGATTCCCAACAACCCCTGCATCATTGGCCAGGTGCTGGTGACCGGCGGTGCCGATCTGGAGGATTGCACTGGCGGAACCTGCACCGACGCCAACGCACCGCTGGTCGGCGTCTGCCTCGGCGGCAATGCCAAGATTGTCGGGTCCATCTACTCGCAGGGCTCGGTGTGCGCCATCAACAACTCCAGCCTCGTCGGCGACATCTTCACGATGGGCAACGCTTCGTTCTCCGCCAACTTCACGCTGGAAGGTCAAATCTTCGCCAACCAGGACATCACCCTCAGCAGCAACACGACCGTCAACTTCGTCGGCGGCAATCAGATTCTGTCGGCCGGCAGTCAGGGAATGGCGTCGTTCATGGAAACCAACTGGTAATGCCCCCCCCCCGCGACCCTGACGACACCAATGAACCGCTGGTCGCCCCCGCGGTCCGGCCGGCGCTGGCCGTCACTCCCCTGCAGGGCCGGCCCCAAAGCGCCCAACGGACCGAAGGCCAATTTCGACGGCCCACCGCCTCGGAATTGGGCCTGGCCGAAAACACCGGGCCCGGTCAGCCGCCCCCGCGGCGCATCGACAAGACCGACGTCTTTGGCCAGCGACCAACCGCGTCGCAGCTCGGCCTCGACCGACCCGACCACCATGCCCATGACGCCGTGGCCCCCAGACGAATCGACAAAACCGAACCCTTTGGCGTGCGTCCAACCCATGCCCAGTTGGGAATCGATGACAGCGGGGCGAGGACGACGCAGAACGACAGTTCCGATCCGTTCCTGACCCGGTCAGCCAGCCCGGCACCGGCCCGCCGGGCTGACACGATGACGGTGACGAAGCTGTCGACGGTGACCCCGCCGCCGGCCCCCAGCCTCCCCGCCGCCCTGTTGCCACCGCCCGCCTTGCGGCCCCCACCGCGCGCGACGGGGCCCCTCGACCCGCCCATGGCCCCCGCCAGCAGCAGCGGCCGGCCACGACCCACCGAAGCCCTCGACCCGCCCATGCCGCCGGCGCGACGGCCGACCGAGTCCCTTGACCCGCCCCTGCCGCCGGCGCGACGGCCGACCGCGTCCCTTGACCCGCCATTGCCGCCAGCGCGACGCGCGACCGCGCCGCCGACGGCAACGACCACCGGTGACGTCGATCGATCAACAGTGGCGAGCCGGGCCAGCGGCGACGCGTCGGGAGCCAAGCCGAGATCGGCCTCACCGCTGCGACACCTGCTGCGCGACCACGGCTCGCTGGTCGGGGTGGTCGCCGTCGTCTGTGGCATCATCGTGGCCTCGATGGTCGGCGGCGACGGCCTCGACCCGGGTCGCTATTCCGCCGATGAACAGGTCGCGCTGAGTGCCCTGTGGCGAAGCACGGTTGGCACTACAGGACGTCAGCTCCGCAACGACGGGGTCAGTGGCGCCGTCGGCAACGTCTTTGGCACCGTCAGCCGGGCCCTGGCCGTCCCCGGTCAGGCGCCCACGCGGCTGCTCGTGCTCAGCGATGCGGGGGTGCGGGCCTTCGCCTTGCCCGACGGCACCATCGTCGTCAGCGTCAGATTGCTGCGGCGCCTTGACAGCGAAGCACAGCTCGCTGCGGTGCTGGCCCATGCCCTGGCGCACCATGCGCTGGGCGACATCAGCCGGGCCCTGCCCGAATTCGACCACGGCCTGAGCCTGGCCCTGTCGGCGTCGCCACCAACCGATGCACTGGCGGCGGCGGCCATCGGCGACACCATGGTCCACGACGACGTCAGCGAAGCCGCTGCCGATGCCCTCGCCATCCGCGCGTTGAAGATTGCCGCCTGGGACGCGCTCGCCATGCGCCAGGCCATCGAGGCCCTCAAGGGCACACCGTGGCTTGCCCAGCATGGGGGCGGGCCCCAGCGGGCCGACGCCTTGAGCATCGAAGAACGACGTCGCCTGCCGGGCAGCAACCTGCTGCAAAACGACACCGGCAAGAGCAACACGCCCGAGTACCAGACCAGGGTCCTCGATGGCCTGGGCGCTGGACCACGCCCGACGGCACCCGCCTCCTCGACGACGCCGCCAGCGCCCCTGCCGCCGTCACCGCCGAGCAGCCGCTGAGCAGCCGCTGAG
>CAJBHN010000683.1 GCA_903952805.1 uncultured Myxococcales bacterium
CCGTGGCCTGCGGGAACGATAGTCTGGTGGTGTGCACGTGCTGGATGACGTCGAAGACCTTGGCCGGGCCGCCCTCGTCCAGATCGCGTTGCGCGCCCTGGCCCGCACCTTGCCTGATGCTCCACTGGATGCGTTCATGGCGCGCATCACCCCCAGCCACCGGCGACCGTGCTTCGGCCAGGTGCCGCGGTCGGTGGCAGCCACCATCCGCGTCGTCGACGCCGTCGTCGCCCGCACCCCGGTCGGGCCCCAGACCTGCCTGTTTCGAGCCCTCGCCCGCTATGCGGCCCTGCGCCAGGCCCGCGTCGACGCGACGTTTTGCATGGGCGTGCGCGCCGACCAGCCAAACATCGCGGCCCACGCCTGGGTCGAGGTCGGCGGCGTCGCCGTCTTCGAGGTCGAAGCTCCCCGCTACCTCGAAACCTTCCGCTGGCCACGGCCGACGATGCTCAGAACCGAAGCGTCGCGCCCAGCCCGATGAACCGGGTGCCGACGTTGTCGAAGCTGCCGCGGATCTGCAGATCGAGATCGCCCGGTTGGTAGATGTCGAAGGTGCGCCCCGCCGACAGCGTCGAGGTGAATCGATTGTTCTGGAAGGTGTAGGTGGCGTCGGCGCCGACGTTCCAGCGGTCGAACTGCTGGATCGCCAGCACGTGGGCGTCGATGGGCTTGAGATCGTTGCCGCTCAGTCGGATTTCACCGGTGGCGCTGAAGCCCGACGTCGTCGACACGCTGCCGCTGACCCGCGTCTCGCCGAGTTCCTTGCCCTGCAAGCGGGTCTGGAGGGCGCCGTGGACGACGGTGCCGTTGTCGAAGCGGCGCTCGCCGCGCAGCCCGAGGCTGAGGGCCGGATCGGCGAGCTTCGGTCCCGCGTGGAAAGCAACCGTGGCCCGCAGTTTCGTCTGGGCGCCGTCAAAGAGTGTCGATGACGCCTCGGGGCGAATGCCAAGCTTCTCGAGCGCGTCGGTGCCCTTGGTGTAGCCAAGGGTGGCAGCACCGGCGGCAGCAACCCCGGCCATGCTCCAAAACGTGACCGGGTGCTCGTGCTTGAGCTGCTGCACGAGGTCGCGGGCCGCGTCACCGCCGACCCGGCCGACATCTTTCAGGCGCACGGTGGCGAGGTCGACATCGGCGCCGAGGACGCCGGTGGCGCCTTCGAGGACTTTTTCAAAGCCGGGCCCGAAGGCACCGACGGGCAGCTCGGCCACGAGGTCGGTGAAGGCTTTTTCAAGCTGGGCGGTCTGGGCCGGCGTGACACGGTCACCAAGCCCGACGGGGGCGTGGCCCCAGGCCAACGACGCCGCGTCGCGGTGCAGGATCTGGGTCAGCTTGGCGTGGAAGGTGTCGAAGGCGGCGGCGCTGCGGGCGTCGACGGCGACGCTCTGCGCCGTCGTCACGGTTGCCTGGGCCCCGCCGAGGAAGCGCTCGAAGCGGTGCTGAACCTGCGCGGGAGGCCCGGTGGCCTCGTGGGTCATCACCAGGCTGGAGGTCTGGGGGGCCTGGACCAGGGTCGTGTCGGCGTGCGCGGGGGGCACGGCCCCGAGCAGGGTGACGCCCAGCAGGGCGGCGACGACGGCGCGGCGGAAGCCACCACCGTCGGCCTGGTCGGCCTTGCCCGCGGTGTCGAGGGCCTGCAGCGACTGCAGGGCGGCCGCGGCCCCCCGCGGCATCGTCGGCGACAGCGACGGCGACGGCAACGACGGCGCGACGGTCTGGCTGACGATGGGCTTCATCAGAGGTCTCCAGCGGAAGAAGAAGCGAGGGAGGCGACGACGCGGTCGAGGGCTGCGCTGGCGGCGACTTTGTCGGCGGCCCTGGCTGTGGCGGTGACGATGGCCACGGTCGTGCCAACGACGACGAAGGCCTGGCGCTGCACGAGGGGCTGGCCCCGGGCATCGTTGAGTTCCCGCTCGCAGACCACGGCGTCGACGCTGCCGATACGCACCGTGTGGGGGGCGATGGCGCGATACCCGGCCAGCCGTTGGCTGGCGACGGCGGCCTCCTGGGCGCGGGCGTAGGCCTCGACGGTCTGGCTGCCCGGCAGCGTGTCTTGCGACACGGTCAGGTTCATCGCGGCGCCGGGAGCCGTCAGCGTCACGAGGGTGTCGTCCCGCCAGCCGGCGGGGGCCACAAAGCGCAAGCCGCGCCACGCATAGACAGGGTCGGTCACAAGGTGGGCATGATGGGGTCGGCATTGCCATCTGTCGAGCCCATCGCGGCCGAGCCGGAGCCTGAAATGACCCCTGTCACCCAAGCCGTCGTCGGCGCCCAAGGTGTCGTCGTCGTCGACACCGCCCGCGTCCTCGACGAAAGCCCCGCCGGCCGGGCCGGCGCCCGGGCCCTGCAGGCCGCCTACGACGACAAAAAGGCCCGCTTCGAGAAACTGCGGGACAAAGGCACCACCACCCAGGGCAAGCGTCAGGCCGAAGACGCCGCCGCCGCCTTCGAGAGGGAGGCCTTCGCTGAACTCGAGGCCCAGCGGGCCATGCTGCGCCACAGCGTCCTCGACGGCGCCCGCCCGGCCATCCTGGCGGTCATGGGGGAACGTCGTGCTGCCGTCGTCGTCGACACCCGCGCGGCCGTCGCCTTCGACCCCGCCGCCGACATCACCGACGCGGTGCTGCTCAGGTTGCGGGACACCTGATCGGCCCCCGTCGCTTGTCGCGCAGGCCACCCGACTGCTACGACGCATGCACCATGAGCGACCATCGTCCCCTGCCAAGCCTCGCCACCCAGGCCAGCTACTCCCCAGTCGTCATCGAGCAGACCGCTCGAGGCGAGCGTGCTTACGACATCTGGTCGCGACTGCTGAAG
>CAJBHN010000684.1 GCA_903952805.1 uncultured Myxococcales bacterium
CAGCGGCGCCGGTGACGACGATGTCGGCTCCTCTCGAGAGCCGCATCGAAGCCCTCGCCAGCGTCTTCACCGCCCTCGGCGCACGGGAGCCCGAACGCTGGGCCCGCTCCCATGTCGAGACCGGCCTCGACCAGATCGGCCGCTATGTGTTCATGAGGGCGCTGTGGGGCCGCGTCGTCAAAGACGGCCGCTTCCTGGACAAGATGCGGCGCGCCCCCGGCGAAACCCGGGCCGTCATCGAGCAGTTGATGATGACCGGTGCCCAGGAGGCCGACCTGGTGGCCCTGGTGCGGGCTCTGCAAGTGCAACTGCTCGTCGATGTCGCCCAAATCCTCGACGACCCCAGCGACAACGACGAGGGTGTCCGCTGGGGCTTGTGGCGCATGGACAAGCGCGGCCTGCCTCTGTGGCAGCTGTCGGACCTGCGCCTCGACCTGCTGGAAGTCGATCCCGCCGACGACGTCTGACCGGTCATCATGGTCCGACACCGTGCGACACCGTGCGACACCGTGCGACACCGTGCGACATGTGAGGTGGTGTCCGCGGGCCCACGTGAGCGCGGGCGCCACGCAAACCGCGGCGAGCGCGCTACACGGTGACATGCGCTTCGTTGTGCCTCTCGTGCTGCTTTCATGTGCTGTGGCCGACCACGCCGTCGCTGCTGATTCCCAGCCTGCCTACCGGCTGAGCACGGGCAGCATTCGGGTGGCCCTGCTGCCGGTGCGCTGCGGTCGCGACATGCCCGTCGAACTCTGCTCCACCCTCGACGAATCCCTCGGCGTCGAGTTGTCGCGGGACCCACGCCTGGACGTTTTGTCGTCCCGCGACCTCGAGGTCTTGATGGGCGCGCAGCAGCTGCAGGCCCTGCAGTCCTGCGAGGGCGAGAGCTGCTTCGATGCCAGCAGCTTTCAGCAGGTGGAGGCCGCCTACCTGGTCGCGGTCGCCATCGGCCGCATCGGCCACGACGCCCTGATCACCGCCCGCCTCGTCGACATGAAGCGAGGCACCGTGCTGGATCGCGATGACGCCCGGGTCGCCAAGGGCAGCGAAGACGGCATCGACCAGGCCACCCGCGAGGTCGTGCAAGCGCTGTTGGTACGACGCGGCATCGGCACCACCCTCACCGTCGACAACGACAGCGACAAACATGGCAGCCCCGGCGTCTTCTTCGCTGGCGCAACCTTCACCACGCTGGGCGCTGTTGGCATCGTCGGTGGCGGTGCCCTCGGCGCCATGGCTCTGTTGGAAGCAAGCGCGCTCGACAAAGCCGCCAGCGTCGACAAAGTCACCTTCGATCAGGGAGCTGGCGTTGCGCGCAACTATGCCCTTGGCGCCGACGTCGCCTTCGTCGCCGGCACCACGCTCGCGTTGGCTGGCGTCGTCATGATGATTGCCGGGGGCCTGTGATGCGGACCATGCACGGCGTTGTCCTCGGCATCACTGCCGCCCTCATCGTGGTTCCTGGATGCTCCCTCTACATCAACGACGTCCTCGGCAGGGCCGACGATGACGTGATCGGCGGCGCGGGCGCGGGCGAGGGCGAGGGCGAGGGAGAGGGAGAGGGAGAGGGCGAGGTGGTCGACGACACCGACCCGGCCTGTGAGGCCGACGAGCAG
>CAJBHN010000685.1 GCA_903952805.1 uncultured Myxococcales bacterium
CGAAGACCGCATCACCCGCTTCGGCGGCAACATGAGCCGCGCCGCCGACGACCTCGGCCTGGAACGCAGCCACCTGTACAAAAAGGTCCGCCGCCTGGGGATTCACACCAGGGAGTAGGCAGGTGACATACCTCGACGCACATGCCCGCAGTCGATGGTGGCGTGGCCGCCGTCGACGTCGGTAGACTGCGCACCATGGTCTCCGCATCGATTCGTGACGCCCTCGAACAGAATCTCATCGGTGGCACCCGCACGCCCGCCGAAGACTTGCCCAGGGGCAAGGTCATCAATCTCGCCAAGGCCATCGAGGACCTGCGGGATCTCAAGCCCTATCGGGTGCGGGGGCGGGTCACCGAGGTCACGGGCCTCATCATCAAGGCCGCCGTTCCCGGCGTGAAGATGGGCGAGATGTGTTGGGTGACGTCGCCGAAAGACGACTCCCCGCCCCTGCGCACCGAGGTCGTTGGCTTCAAGGATGGCGCGGTGTTCTTGATGCCGCTGGGTCAGCCCCGCGGCCTTGGCCCCGAGAGCGAGGTGTTGCCGACGGGCAAGCCCTTCACGATTCGCTGCGGGTACGGCTTGCTTGGTCGCACGCTCAGTGGCGTCGGTGATCCGATCGACGGCCTGGGGTCATTGGACGACGTCGAGGGCCTGGAGGATTGGGCCGTCGAGCGTGACTGCCCCGATCCCTATACCCGTCAGCCCGTCGACCGCGTCATCTCGTTTGGCGTTCGGGCCTGGGATGGCTTGCTGACGGTCGGCCGCGGGCAGCGCGTGGGTCTGTTCGCCGGCTCGGGCGTCGGCAAATCGACGTTGATGGGACAAATTGCGAGGCAATGCTCGGCCGAAGTCGTCGTCGTCTGCATGGTCGGCGAACGTGGTCGCGAAGTGCTGGAGTTCATCCACGATTCGCTGGGCGAAGAGGGGCTCGCTCGTTCCGTCGTCGTGTGCGCCACGTCGGATACGCCCAGCCTGGTGCGTCTGAAGTGCTGCTTCGTCGCCACCGCCGTCGCTGAATGGTTTCGCGACCAGGGCAAGGATGTGCTGTTCATGATGGACAGCTCGACCCGCTTTGCCCGTGCCCAACGCGAAATCGGCCTCGCCCTCGGCGAACCCCCCGCTCGTCAGGGCTATCCTCCCAGCGTGTTTGCGCTGATTCCCAAGCTGATGGAGCGCACCGGCAACAACGACAAGGGCAGCATCACCGCGATGTACACGATCCTCGTGCAGGGTGGCGACATGGAGGAACCCATCGCCGACGAGGTGCGCGGTATTCTCGATGGTCACGTCATCTTGAACCGTGACCTCGGCGCGAGAAACCATTGGCCCGCCATCGACGTCTTGCCGTCGTTGTCCCGCGTCATGAGCGGCATTGCGTCCGACGAGCATAAGCGGGCCGCCGGCAAGATGCGCCAGGTGATGGCCGCTTACGAGAAAAACCGCGACCTCATCTTGCTTGGCGCCTACCAATACGGCACCGACCCCAAGGTCGACTACGCCATCGACAAGATCGACGACGTCGAAACGTTCCTGAAGCAGGGCACCTACGAATCGTCTGACTTCGACGAGACCACCCAGCGCTTGATCGAGCTCTTCGCCGACGCCCCGGACTGACGGGGCCGTACCGGCAGCCGGAGTTCACGTCGTACGGAGCTACCCGTCCGAACAGTTCGGCCATGCGAAGTGGGCCTTGAGCCTCTCATGGTGTCCGAAGGGAAGAATTCGGTCGTGCTGGAGACGCCCCACGACGATTCCAGCGCTGACGCCTTGCGCCGCGGCGAACACACGAATGGCGTCTGCAGTGAACACCCCAGCCGACACGAACGCCTTGAGCGCGGCCAGCTCGATGAGCGTGTTCGCCGCGAACCGATTCGCCTCGTCTTCCTCTGGCGAGCCCGTGCCGCCGTCGGCGTCGAGGAAGACCGTCCTCTTCTTTGGATGGAGGAGGACATGCCCGACCTCATGGAAGAACGTGAACCAGAGATGGTCATCGGTCTTGTACCGCAAGCTGAGCTGAATGAGCGGGTGGTCTGACGAGAGCCAACGCGTGGCTCCGCTGACGCCGCAGCCCTTCAGCTCGTGGGTGAACACGACGACGACGCCGACCTTCGCGCAGGCATTACGAAGCGACCGTACGAACTCCTTCGGGTCTGGTGTGAGCGTCATCGCGCGCAGGGCAGGGAGTGCGGCCCGGAAGCGCTCGGCATCGTAGGTGTCGGCCCGGATCGCCTCGGC
>CAJBHN010000686.1 GCA_903952805.1 uncultured Myxococcales bacterium
ATCGGGCCGCTGCTCTACGACCTGCTGGGCACCACCCGCAAAGCCGTCGGCGACTTCCTCAAAAACGATGTCTATTTCGTGAAATCCGCCTTCACCGAAGAGGGTCTCGACGACATCCTGCGCTGTTTGAAGAGCCCCGGTGGCAAGGCCGCCGCCTACGCCACCATGCAGCGGATGGTGTCGCCTCGATCGGTGGCGGCCTTTACGCCCCGCCTGACGAGGCTGACTGTGCCCACCCGCCTCATCTGGGGCGAGGGGGACGGCTTGTTTCCGCTCAAAGAGTGCGGCGAGGTCATGTGCTCGCTCATCCCCGGTGCCACCCTTGAGGTCGTGCGGGCCAGCGGCCACGAACCCCCGATGGAGACACCGGCGGCGTTCATGGACGCGTTTCGCAAGGTGCTGGCCAGCTGACGCGCGACCCCATTGTGCTGTCGTCGTCGACACGGTCAGCGTGGGGCATGAACGCCGACCAGCCGTCGCCTGCTTCGCCTGCTTCGCTGTTGTCCCTGCACCCGGCGCGGGCCCGCCTGGTGTCGGCGCGGCGCGTGGTCGTCAAGATTGGCTCGGCGCTGTTGAAGAGCACCAGCCGCGACCCCTTCGCGCATTTCGCCGCCGAAGTCATGGAACTGACGCGGGCCGGCAAGGAAGTCGTCGTGGTGTCGTCGGGGGCCATCGCGCTGGGCCTGGCGCCCTTGAAGCTCGAGGCCCGGCCCACCGACCTGCCGTCGTTGCAGGCGGCGGCGGCGGCGGGGCAGTCGCGTTTGATGGGGCGGTGGGCGGGGGCGTTTTCCTGGTTCGATCGTGACGTCGCCCAGATTTTGTTGACGCACGACGACCTCAAGGATCGTCGTCGCTGGCTCAATGCGCGCCAGGCTTTGCTCGTGCTGCTGCGCCACGGCGTCGTGCCCATCATCAATGAAAACGACACGGTGGGCGTCGCCGAGATCAAACTCGGCGACAACGACACCCTCGCCGCCGCCGTCGCTGGCCTCGTCGACGCCGACACCGTGGTGTTGCTGACGAGCGCGCCAGGCCTGTTTACGGCCGACCCCCACACAGACCCCACGGCCACGCGCGTGCCGGTGGTGGAGCGCCTCACCGACGATATTCGACGTCTGGCAGGCGGAGCGTCGACGCACGGCACCGGCGGCATGGTGACCAAGCTCGAGGCTGCCGCCGTAGCTCGCCGTCACGGGGCCCAGACGGTCATCGCGCCGGGCGCCGTCGTTGGCATCCTGGGATCGCTGTTTCGCGGTGACGACGTCGGCACGGTGGTGGCGGCTTCGGCCGAGGACAAGATCGGCGAACGTCGCCGCTGGATTGGCACGCTCAAGGCGCGGGGCACCATCACCGTCGACGCCGGTGCCGCGGTCGCCTTGCAGAAAGACGCCTCGCTGCTCTTTGCCGGCGTCCGCGGTGTCGATGGCGTCTTCAACGCCGGCGACGTCGTGGTCATCGTCGACGACCACGGCGCAGCCATCGCCCGCGGCGTCGTCGCCGTCGACAGCGACACCGCCCGCCTGGTCATGGGTATGAAGTCTGCTGCTGCCAGCGCCCTGGTCGCCGACCTGCCCGACGAACTGGTGCACCGCGACGAACTCGTCGTCGGCTGACGCTTCATCGCGGGTCAGGCCCCGTCGATGATTGGCGTTGTCGACGCACTCGGGTGACGTCGTGTGCCTGCATCGGTGGTGATCGGGGGCACAGCTCAGCCTCAACCAGGCTCGTCACCATGGCGCTGAACCCGACACGTGTCGTTGAACGGTCGCCCGGGACATGAAAGACAGATCGGGTTACCCCCGAGGACCGTCATGGTGAAATCAATGCTGTTTGCTCGTCGCTTTGGCCCCATTGCGTTGGCGTTGTTGGCGCTGCCTGCCTGCAATCTCACGTGCCCCTACAGCGCCGACCAGGTCTTTGAGACCCAGGTGCGCGCCGAGTGCCACTTCTTCTTTGCCTGCTGTACCGCCGGCGAGGTCGACGTTGTCAACGAGCAGGGGGGCTTTGGCGATTTGAGCCGCTTTCAGGACGAGGAAAATTGCGTCGACGAACGACTGGAAGAGGGCAGCGACATCAATCTGTTCTTCCGCGGCATCAGCCAGGCCGAGCAAGCCGGTCGCTTCCGCTTTGACACCGGCGTCTTCCAGTCCTGCGTCGAGGGCCGCATCAATGCCCTCAACAGCTGCGATGCCGATTTCGTGTTGGGCGACGCGGGCCCCCTCGAGGTGAGCGACGAGTGCAGCGGCGTTCCCGGCGAAGGCCTCGTGGACGATGGCGACCCCTGCTTCTTTGACTACGAGTGCGCCATCAAGGGCAGCCAGTGCCTGTCACCCGGTGCCCTTGAAAACCCCGAGGCCTGCGCGCTGGATGACGACTGCGGCAACGATGAGGTCTGCGACGACGGCTTTTGCGCCCTCGATACCGGCGTCATCGAGATCCACGACGACAAGATCTGCATTCGTCCCATCGAAGAAGGCGAAGACTGCTCGTTTGACCCCGACTTTCCAAACCTGCCGCCGTTTTGCGCCTTCGGCACCATCTGCATCACCGCCCAGGATGGCGACCAGACCTGCGAAGTCCCCCGCGAAGACGGCGACAATTGCCTGGTGACCAGTGATTGCGAGCGCGGTTTGTTCTGCGACCTCGAGGGCGGCATCCCCGGTGAGTGCACGCCACTGCGCGGCGAACGCGACGACTGCAACAGCAATGCCGAGTGCAAGGTCGGCCTCTTCTGCGACCAGAGCCGCTCCACCCCGACCTGCGAGGCGCCACTGCCTGTCGACGTCTTCATCTGCACCGGCATCCAGGGTGCCGAAGACCCGAACTACCCCCTCGCGAAATGAGCGGATCGCCGAGGCTGTGAGGCCGGCGTTGTGATCGACACCGAGACGGGGCCCATAGGGCCCCGTCGTCGTTGATGGGGGAGACGGTTGGCTTCGTTCATTCGCGGCCCGACCCTCAGGCAGGCTGAGACCACGCCGACGACGTGAATGCGCCGCGATCAGCGTGGCGGACTGCGACGGCGCAACACTCCCACCCACTCACCGTCGTGAATGACCCGGACTGCTGAGCCACCGAGCCGGTCGACGTCGTCGAGTGCGGCGGGCAGGTGGCCGTCGAGGACGACGCTGCCGCCCTTCAAGCCTATCAGCCTTCCCCCCAGCTGCGCCGCCATCGACAAGTCGTGGACGCTCACCAGCACGATGCGGTCGCTTCGACGAGCGAGGGCCTCGGCCAACAACCCGCTCGCCTCGTCATCGAGGCCCGCGAAGGGTTCGTCGAGGACGATGGCGTCGGCGTCGTCGTCGATCAGCGCACGGGCGACGTGGACTCGTTGGCGCTGTCCTCCCGACAGCGTCGTCAGACGGCGTCCAAGCAGCCCGGCCACGCCGAGTTCGGCCGCGACGGCGACGATGCGGGCGCTGACGGCGTTTTGGTCGACGTCGACGACGCCGTGCCCCTGGCGGGGCACCAGGCCCTGGGCGATGCGCTCGTGCACCAGCAGACCTGCCGCCGCCTGGGGTCGTTGACCGAGGCTGGCGATGCGTTGGGCCCGGGTCCGGGCGGGGAGCGTCGACAGCGGCACCTCGTCGAGCCACACGACACCAGCGCCTGGCCGGGTCACGCCAGCGCACAGGTCCAGCAGGGTGCTCTTGCCGGCGCCGTTGTCGCCGACGACGACCGTCAGTCCCGGCGTCAGCGTCAACGACGGCACCGTCAGTCGGCTGGTGACCACGACGTCCTGCAGGCGCAGGGTATGATGGGGACGAGGGCTCATGAGCGGCGCCGCGCTTCGATGACCAGTACCAGCGCCAAGATGGGCGCTCCCACCAGGGCGCACAGGGCGCCAACGGGCAGCTCGCTGCCGACGACGACAAAAGCGCCGCGGGCCAGTCCGTCGAGACCCGCCAGCAGTCCGCCGCCGCCCACCGCCGACAGCAAGATGGTGCTGCCATCGTGATGGGCGGCACCCAGGCGTCGCACGGCGTGAGGCACGAGCAAGCCGACAAAGCCGATGACCCCGGTGGTGGCGACGGCGACGCCGGTGAGCACCGAGGCGGTGACCAGGACGACGCTGCGCAGCCGATTGACGTCGACACCCAGGCGGCGGGCGTCGTCGTCGCCCCCTTGCAGCAGCGACAGTCCCGGGCCGCACGCCACCAGGATGACGATGCCGACGACGGAGCACACCGCGGCGATGATGAGGGCCATGGGCTCGGGGTAATGCAGGGAGCCAATGAGCCACACCGACAAGCCGGCGGCGTCAAAGGCCGGCAACATGGTGCGGACGGTAGCGACAACGGCCCAGGAAAACGCGTTGACGACGACGCCGACGAGGATGGCGCTGCCCCCGCTGCCGACGTCGTGGCGGTGGTCGTCGCGGTCTTCGTCATGCAGCCGAACAAAGGCCACCAGCAACGCGCTCGCGACCAATGCTCCCAACACGGCGCCACCCGTGATGACGCCGGTGTGCGCGCCGGCGCCAGCGGCGACAGCGACGGCAACAGCGACGGCGA
>CAJBHN010000687.1 GCA_903952805.1 uncultured Myxococcales bacterium
CGACGACGACGACGACGCAGTCCCGGCGAGCACATCAACCTGCACCAGTCGACCTCGACGACGGCACAAACGCTCGGGAGTACACCCGACAAAGGCATCGCCGCCGTCGGCGACGAGGAAGCGAACCTCGGCTTCAACGCGGGGCTGCAACTGCCCCACGAGGTGGTCACCGATGTCGAAAGGCATCGCCGCCTCGAGGGTGAGGCGACGACGACGGGCGAGTACGATCTTGTCAAAGCTGGCAGCCTTGATCGCGTCGGTGAGGTCGGCGACGAGGTGGGCATGCTGCTGTTGATCAGGCGTGGTGGTCAGCGCCTGCAACGAGCCCGCCCGGGGCCGAGACGATGGCGCCGGCTCACGCAGCATCGCCATCAAGGCGAGGGCTTCGATGCGTGCCGCGGCGAGGTCCTGGTCGCTGCGGGCCTCTCCGAGGTCGACGACCAACACCGGTGGCGCGTCGGCTTGTTGGTGCAGGCTCAGACGTGGCGCCCATAAGGTGTGGGTGCGCAAGCGCCGCCATGACGAGTCGGTGGCCGAGGCGCGCACGGCGGGCGCAAAAGGCAGCGTCACGGCGAAACGACGACGGGGGGCTCTGGCCACGGCCACGGCGAGGGCCGCGGCGACGTCGTCGGCGCGACCGCTGGTGTCGAGGTCGACCGCCACGCCGGCGCCGACAAAGACCACGCCGTCGCCGACCAGGCCGATGCGGCGCCCCGCACCCGCCAGGCGGTGGAGCAACGCCAGGCTTTCGTCGTCGGCCAACGGCCGTGCGAGCGCCTGCTCGACGACGCCAGCGTTGGCCTGGTGCAGCGCGCCTTCAAGAGCCGTCAGCGCGTCGGTGATCACCGACGACAGGGCGTCACGCATGACCGGTCCCGGGCCAGCGAGCTCTATACAAGTGGACCGACCCCAAGGTCAGGGATTCGAAGGCGGCGTCGTCGAAGCCGGCTTCGGTCAGCAAGCGAACAAAGTCCGCACCAGACGGGAAGGTCGCAATGGTGTCGTCGAGGTAGCGATAGGCGGCGCGGTCGCCGGCGATGGTGCCCCCCACCACGGGCAACAGATGTCGACGATAGAAGCGATAGGCCGGCGCAAAAACCGGCAGCGTGGGTTCGGCGAACTCAAGGATGAGCAGGGTGCCGCCAGCAGCCAGCGCCCGCCCCATCGATGCCAGGGCCTGCGCGGTATCGGGGACGTTGCGGATGCCGAAGCTGATCGTGACGACGTCGTTGTCTGTGTGGTCGGCCAGATCGCGGGCGTCGCCTGCGCACAATGTGATGCGGTCATCGAACCCGGCCGCCTGCACCTTGGTGGCACCGTGGGCCAGCATGCCGACCGAGACATCGACGCCGACGACGCGTTCGACGCGGGGGTCACGCGCCACGGCCAGCGCGACATCGGCGGTGCCGGTGGCGACGTCGAGGACCCGGAGCCGTCGCCCCCCCCGCCCTCGTTCGGGCAGGCGAGCCAGCAGGCGTTGGCGCCAGCCGACGTCGAGGCCGAGGGAGAGCACGCGGTTGGCGACGTCGTAGCGGTGGGCGATGCCGTCAAACATGGCGGCCACGTGGGCCCGCGAAGGTCCGGCAGGGGCGGTCATCGGCGACCTCCATCGATGGAAGCAGGCTGGTGCACGACGCGACCGACAGCGGCGGCCACCGGCACCAACGCCGTCATCAGCGCCGAGAACTGCGCGAGAGTCAGGGCCTGCTCGCCGTCGCTGCGGGCCAGGGACGGATCGTCGTGAACCTCGACCAGCAAACCATCGGCACCAGCGACTACGCCGGCGAGGGCCAGCGGCAGCACCAGGTCATGGCGACCGGCGGCATGGGATGGGTCGACGACGATGGGCAGATGGGTGCGCTGCTTGAGCCAGGCGATGCCGCCGACGTCGAGGGTGAAGCGGGTGCAGCTCTCCAGCGTGCGGATGCCACGCTCGCACAACATGACCCGGTCATTGCCGGCGGCGAGGATGTACTCGGCGCTGTGCAGCAGTTCGTCGACGGTGGCACCAAAGCCGCGCTTCAACAGCACCGGCCGTCGCGTGTCGCCGACGGCGCGGAGCAAGGCTGTATTTTGCATGTTGCGGGCGCCCACCTGCAGGACGTCGGCGACCTCGGCGACGGCGGCGACTTCGCGGGTGTCGAGCACCTCGGTGACGATGGGCGTACCCGAGCGGGCCTTGTAGGCCGCCAACAGCGCCAGCCCTTCCCGACCGAGACCCTGGAAGCTGTAGGGCGACGTGCGCGGCTTGAACGCACCGCCGCGAATGGCGTGGGCGCCGGCCGCGACGACGGCGTCGCCGACCGTCTTGAGTTGCGCGCTGTTTTCGACGGCGCAGGGACCCGCCACCATCAGCAAGGCCGGTCCGCCAATCGTGACGCCTGGGGCGATGACCATGGGCGCGGCCGACTTCAGCAGCGTCGACGCCAGCGGCCAGGCGGGCGCCGAGCGATGCACCCGCACGTCGCCAAAGGCCTCGCAGGCACGGGCGACGTCATCGCTGTCCTCCGTGAGCAAGGTGGTGGGCGTGAGCAGACGCGGCGTCAGCCCGTGGCGGCTGGCCAGGAGCTCAGCGAGGGCATTGGCGGCGGCGGCGGCGGTAGTGACGACGACAAGAGAGGCGCCCATCTGGACCTCGGCGCCGGCGATGGAGCGGCGCGACTGCGGGTATCAAGGTGTTCAAGACCTTTTGAACCACGTAGCAGCATCCAGATTGGTCGTCCACCGAGGCGGCAGGATCAGGGTCAGTAGGCGGTGGCGCGGTCGCTCTTGACGAAGCCGACCAGCGGCAGACCGGCGCGCCGTGCGAGATCCACCGCCAACGCGGTGGGGGCGCCGACCGCGACAATGCCGGCAAAGCCCGCCACCAGGGCCTTTTGCACGATTTCAAACGCCACCCGGCCGCTGACCACGAGCGTGAGCCCGGTGCCATCACGGCCCTGTCGCAGCAGATGGCCAATCACCTTGTCGACGGCATTGTGCCGGCCGACGTCTTCGCGGACGACGAGGCAGCCGTCGTGGTCGTCGAAGGCACCAGCACCATGCACGGCCCCGGTGGCGGCAAACAAGGGCTGACGATCTCGCAACGACGCACACAAGCCATGCAGTTGCGCGACCGTGCGCGAGCGCATGGGCTGCGGCGGTCTGGTGGGCAGCGCGAGGCACACGGCGTCGATGGTGGCCTTGCCGCACACCCCGCAGGATGACGACGAAAACGTGTGACGGCGCAGACGTTCCCAGTCGACCCGCAGCCCCGGTCGCAACCGGGCCTGCATGACATTGCCCTCGGCGTCGACGCTGGCCACCGTGCTGCAGTGGGCGAGGCGGGCGATGTCGCTGGCGTGGTGGACCACGCCTTCGGTGACGAGGAAGCCGGTGACGAGGTCGTCGTCGCCGCTATCGTCGTCACTGTCGGTGGGTGTTGCCCTGGTTCGCAGCACGACCGCGACCGGCCGCAAGGGGCCGTCATGCTCGGCCACCTGGATTTCCAGGGGCGCTTCGTCAGCGAGCGCGTCGGACCCGGCGATGCCGACGTGGCCTGCGTCACCGGCGCCGCCAAACCGGGTCACGGGGCGCTGCTGCTGTCCGTCGAGCTTGAGGTCCATGCTGTTGTTCTTGCATTCATACGCATGGATGTATAGACTGACGGCGTGTTGGAACTCCAAAGTGATCGAGCGGACCTGTTCCGGCTGCTGGGCGACGAAAGCCGGCTGCGGGTGTTGGCGCTGTGTGCTGAGGAGGAACTGACCATCTCTGAGCTGGGCGAGGTGCTGGAAGAGAGCCAGCCGCAGATCACGCGCAAGAGCCAACCGCTGCGACAGGCCGGCCTGCTGAGCGCCCGTCGAGAAGGCACCCGCACCTACTTGCGCGCCGACCTGTCGGCCCACGCCACCGACGCCGTGGTGCACGCGGCTCTGGAAGAAGGGCGCCGCCTGTGCCGCGCCGACAAGAGCTTCGCTCGCCTGCCCCGCGTCTTGTTGGCTCGTGAAGAGCGCTCGCGGACCTACTTCGACGACAACGCCGTCGGTCCCACCGTCGTGACGGCCGCGCCCCTCGGCCTGTCGCCCTGGCTGCCGCTGCTGCGTCCCCTGCTGGGCCCCCGCGCCGATGGCTTGTGCGTCGACGTCGGCGCCGGCGACGGCCTGCTGTTGCCACTGTTGGCGCCGCTGTTTCAACGGGTCTTTGCCGTCGACCGCAGCCCCGCCCGCCTGGCCGCTTGCGCCAGCGTCGTCGCCGACCACGGCCTGGGCAATGTGCGCCTGCTGCCCGGCGATGCCACCGACCCCGCCGTCTACGAAGCCGCCTTCCTCGCCGGCGGCGCCGCCGTCGTCGTCATCGCCCGCACCCTGCACCACGCGGCCCGACCGGTGGACCTGCTGGCGGCCTGCGCGCGGCTGCTGCGCGACGACGGCATGTTGGTAATTGTCGACTACCTGCCGCACGACGACGAACATATGCGCGAGCAGGGCGATGTCTGGCTGGGCTTTGCCCCCGCGGTCCTCGCCGCCCACGTTGACGACGCTGGCTTGTGCGTCGTCGGCACGGCTCCCATGGCCCCCATCGTTGGCCATCCGGACTCCCACCTGGCCTGGCAGTGGACCGCTGCGGCCAGGCCACCACCACCTTCCCTCGATCGTGGCTCTCGCACGACGACTCCACCGCCGCTGCACTGACCTCTGACGTGTGACGTCACAGCGGTTCATCACAGAAAGAGCAGGACACCATGGACATTCGCACCGAGTTCCCCGCCTACAAGGTCAAAGACATGAGCCTCGCCGAGCTCGGTCGCAAGATGATGACGATGTCGGAAAAAGAGATGCCCGGCCTCATGTCCCTCCGTCAGGAGTTCAAGGCTGCGCAGCCCCTCAAGGGCGCCCGCATCGCCGGCTGCCTGCACATGACCATTGAGACGGCCATCCTCATCGAGACTCTCGTGGCCCTCGGCGCCGAGGTCACCTGGACCTCCTGCAACATCTTCTCGACCCAGGACGAAGCCGCCGCCGCCATCGCCAAGGCCGGCGTGCCGGTCTTTGCCTGGAAGGGTGAGACGCTGCCCGAGTACTGGCACAACATCGAGCTGCAGCTGGCGGCCTTCAAGGGCGGGGCCCTGCCCAATATGATTCTCGACGACGGCGGCGACCTCACGTTGCTGGTCCACAAGGGCGCCGAGTTCGAGAAGGCGGGCGCAGCCCCGTCGCCCGACACCGCCACCAACGAAGAGTACAAGGTCATCCTGACGTTGCTGAACGACAGCCTCGCCAAGGACAAGAGCCGCTTCACCAAGATGGCCGCCGAAGTGAAGGGTGTGTCGGAAGAGACCACCACCGGCGTGCACCGCCTCTACGAGATGGCCAAGGAAGGCAAGCTGCTCTTCCCCTGCATCAACGTGAACGACTCGGTGACCAAGGCGAAGTTCGACAACCTCTACGGCTGCCGCGAGTCGCTGTTTGACGGCATCAAGCGCGCCACCGACATCATGGTCGCCGGCAAGGTCGTCGTCATCGCCGGCTACGGCGACGTCGGCAAGGGCTGCGCCCACGCTGCCCGCGGCCTCGGTGCCCGCGTGATGATCACCGAGATCGACCCCATCTGCGCCCTGCAAGCAGCGATGGAAGGCTACGAAGTCGTCACCCTCGACGAGGTCGCCGCCCGCGCCGACATCATCGTCACCGCCACCGGCTGCATGGACGTCGTCACCGGCGAGCACATGAAGAAGATGCGCGACGGCGTCATCCTGTGCAACATCGGCCACTTCGACAGCGAGATCCAGGTGACCTGGCTCGAGAAGAACCCCGAGATCAAAGAAGAGAACATCAAGCCCCAGGTTGATCAGTTCATCTTCCCCGACGGCAAGCGCATCACGCTGCTGGCCCGCGGTCGCCTGGTGAACCTCGGCTGCGCCACCGGCCACCCGTCGTTCGTCATGTCCAACAGCTTCACCAACCAGGTGATGGCCCAGATGGCCCTGTGGGCGAACGCCCAGCACGGCAAGGACATCATCACCGGCATGAGCTTCAAGCCCGGCACCGTCTCGGTGCTGCCCAAGAAGCTCGATGAGAAGGTTGCTCGTCTGCACCTCGACAAGGTCGGCGTGAAGCTCACGTCGCTCACCAAGGTCCAGGCCGACTACCTCGGCGTTCCCCTCGACGGCCCCTACAAGCCCGACCACTACCGCTACTGAGCCCTCGCTCGCTGCGACAGAAACGGCCGCGTCGTCGACGCGGCCGTTTCTTTTTTGGCCAGGCACCCACGTGGGTGAAGACCCCCAGCGATGAGCTGACCAATCACCATCCGCGGGCGCGCCTGGATCGCGCTACCGTGAGACGATGCCAACAGCCTCGACGACAACGACGACGTCCCCTCGATGACCGGCACACCGAACAGTCGCCTGGGTCAGGTGGCCATCACCGCTTGCCTGCTGGGCACGTTTCTCGTCGTATACGTGGTCGCCAGCGCCGCCGCGACCGAACCGCTGTGTACCCGCACCGTCCTCGACGATCCGTGGCCGCTGCTGCCCGGCGCTGTGTGGCTCTACCTCTCGCCATATCCGCTCGGGGTGGCCGTCGTCAGCAGCCTGCCCCGACGCCTGTTTTCGGCCTTCTGTGGGCGTGGCGTGGTGGTCGGGCTGCTGCACGCCGCGGCGTTTTTTCTGGTGCCCACCGTCGTCGCCCGCCCCGTCATTGACGACGCCATCCAGGGCCCGAGCGCGGCGCTGCTGCGCTTCATCTACCACCATGACCTGCCCACCAACGCCGCCCCGAGCGCGCACGTCTCGGTCACCATCTTGATCACGTGGACGGTGTGGCAGTCGCGCCCGCGGCTGCGCATTCCGGCCGTCGCATGGTGCCTCGGCGTCTGCGCCACCGTCGTGTTGACGGGCCAGCACCATGTCCTCGATGCCATCACCGGCGCCGCCCTCATCGCCGCCGTGCTCGTCGCTGCCGACCGCTGGCAGCAACAGCCGTCACCAACGACGAACCACGAGCCCTCCTGACGTGCTGTCAGGGCAATGGACCGCTCACCGTGCCGAGGTCGACGAAGGCGCCATCCACCATGATGATGAACGGTCGATCCTCGACGACGATGCCGCCATGGCCATCGTGTTGCATCACCCGCATGGCGCCCATGCCAAAACCCATCGGGCCCCGCGAGTAGTAGTGCGCCTCAAGGCGATACGGGTACGCCGTGGGCTTGCCCTCGATGGTGAAACACTCGGGACCAAAGCCGGTGGTGACGTCGGCGTAGAGGCGACCGCCGGTGGGCAGCTCGCGGGTCGAGTAGTACGCGTGGTTCCGCTTGCCGTCGTGGATGTGGAAGTCCACGTCGTTGGCGTCGGTCTCCCACCACAAGACAAAGCGCAGACTCGGCCCCTGGGGCCAGGCCACAGTCTCGGTCTGCAGCCGCTGCTTGATGGCCTTGTCACGGGTCGGCTCGGCCTTCGCCCAGGCGGCCGCGATGAGGCCGAGGTCGTCGTTGAGGATCTCGTCGACGCCACCGAAGCGCCCACCAATGAGACCGCGCTTCCGGGCGGCGTTGATGATGTCGAAGGCCTCGGC
>CAJBHN010000688.1 GCA_903952805.1 uncultured Myxococcales bacterium
CCTGGAAAGCGATCCTGGTGATGAGCCGGTTCGTCGCAATGCCGAGAGCGTCGCATCCGGCCTCGCCCGCGCAGATGATCTGTTCGCGGTGTACCGACGCCTTCGTTGCTCGAGCGACCCCGCAATAGCGTCGCTGTACAGCCAGCGATTGGCTGCGATGTCGGCGGGACGTGGCGACGTCGACGGCGCTTTGGAGGCGCTGCAGTTCCAGGCAAATCTTGACCCCACCAACCCGGCGCTCTGGCATCAAATGATCGAATTGCTGGAACGCAAGAACGATGCCCTCGGGGTTGCGGCAGCGCTGACGCATCTTGCCGATATCGCTCCAGCAGCAGAAACGGTCGATCGCCTTCTCGATTTGGCCGATTATTGCGTCGACGTACTGGAGGATAATCAGCGTGGTCTTGCCGCGATTCGAGCGGCCCATGTCCTCGATCCGACGAAAGACGCAATCCTGGCCCGCTTGGAAGCGCGCTTGCGACTTGCTGGGGTGGAAGGTGCCGAGCTGGCGGATGTGCTGCTCAAACGGGCGGCATTGCAGACCTTGGCGTCAGCCCGCGCTTCGCTGCTTGCGGAACACGGCGCCATCAGCGCGAGGCTCGGCGACGCATCGATGGCCGTGGCTTCGCTGTTGGGCTCGTTGCGTGTTGAGCGCGATGGTCAGTCAACCCTGAAGGTCACGGAATTGTTGCAGAAGATTGCAGTTCGCGATGACGCCGCAGGGCTTGAAGCATTGGACGCCATCATTGAACACCACCGCGAGCAGCATGCTTGGCAGCCGTTGGTCGAATCGCTTGAAATAGCAGCACAGAAGCGACCAGCCAGCGATGATCGGGCACGGCTTTTCGACGAGATTTCCGACCTCAACGAGCGCGCGTTGCGCGTGCCCCAGCTTGCGTTCATGGCGACGTGTCGCGCGCTGCGCGATGTTCCAACCGAGGAGCGCCTCGTTCGGGCGCGCGGGCTCGCCCAGAGAACCGACAGTTACAGCGATTTGCTCGAGGTCTGCGAAGACGTTGCCGAAGCTTTCGGCAAGGTGCCCGACGGGCGCGCGGTCGCCGTGCGCTTTCTCCAGGAAGCTGCAGACGTCGCCGCTGAGCTGGGTGACAATGCGGCAGCAATCCAGGTTGCTGAGGCGACGTTGCGGCTCGACCCGGCCAGCACCGACGCGCTGGCGGTGCTTGAGCGAATTCACCGCGCGGATGCCGACCAGGCAGGGCTGCTTCAGGTCCTTCAGCGTCGTGCCGAGCAGGCGGCCGACAGTGTGACCCGTCGGGATGCGTTGCTTGAAATCGCCAAGATGACGGCGGTGACCAACGACGGCTTGGCTGAAAATGCGCTCGGCCGCGTGCTCGAGATTCAAGCCAGTGAGCCAAATGCCCTGCAAATGCTCGATGATTTGTATGAGCGCACGGGCAATTCGGCAGCCCACGTCGCCGTTTTGGAACGTCGCATTCAGAGCGAGTTGGAGCCGGCGGCTCGGGCTCGCTTGCGTTCTCGTTTGGGCGTCTTGCGTCTTCGTCGTCGTGGCGATCCTGGCGGGGCACTCGACGACCTCGGTGTCGCCGTTTCGGAAGGTCCTGCGGTGACTGAAGTCCGCAGCGGTCTTGAAATCCTGCTGGAGCACGCTCGTTCTCGCGGCGCGCCACCAGTTGCTGTCGTGGCCGAGCTGCTGGAGCGCGCGTTGCGCGCCCAAAATGACTTCGCCAGCGTGCCGCCCGTCCTTGAATTGCGCCTCCTTGGCACCATCGACCACAGCGAACGAGCGGCGCTCCTTGCCGAAATTGCGAAAATCCAGGAGGGGCTCGGGCAGCCGGGGCTGGCCTTCATGGCGACATGTCGAGCGGTCAAGGAACTCCCCAATGAAGCCAACCTGAGAGCCGAAGCGGAGCGTTTGGGGGCTGCCACCGACAGCCTCGAGACCCTCGCCCTCGTGTATGAAGATGTGCTTGACGCCGTCACCGACCCTGCCACTCGAGTTTTGTTGCATAAGCGCATCGCGAAGCTTGCAGAGACAGTTGGTGGCGACCAGGAGACGGCGCGCGAGCGCCTGAGCGCGGCCGTTGCGGCGGGAGCAAGTGACAGCGGCACCCTGAAGGATCTTGCACGATTGACTCGGGAGACCGGCAAGGGTCAGGAGCTTTCCAGCGTGCTGCTTCGTTTGGCTGAAGCCGCCATCCTCGAAGCCAATATCGACGTCGCCCGGGATGCCTACGCCGAACTCGCTGACGTCGATGAGAACCTCGGCAATCTGGCGGGCGCTATTCACGCGTGTCGTGAATTGGGTTCCATCGACAGTTCAGATCGCGGTGTGCGTGCGACCCTCGAGCGTCTCTATGCTCGTGCCGAGCGATGGCACGAGTTGGCCGACTTGTTGATGGAAGCCGCTCGTCGCGGCCCAACTCCTGAAGAACACGCGAACGTGCTTGCCCGCTTGGTTCACGTACAACTGGAGAAGTTGCACGATGTACCCGCTGCATTGAGTTCATTGCAGGCGTTGGCGCAGGTGCTGCCGAGTTCCGAGGCCATCGTGACTTTGGCATCGCGGGCGCTGATTGGCTTGACCGGTGACCCCCGCCCGGAGGCCCGCCAATGGCGAGCGGCTCTCGCTGTGGTCGTCGAACCTCGCTATGAATCGCAGGGAGCTTGGGCCGAGTTGGCGCAGGTGCTACGACTCCGGCTCGACGTGGAGGCGTCCTCCGAGCAGCGTAAGCGCCTCTGGATGCGTGTCATCGATATTGAGGAACGCCTGCTCAATAAGCCCGAGTTGGCAATGCTGTCGCTGGCTCGAGCCCTCGCTGAGGACCCGGCTGATACCTCGTTGCGGGAACGCGCCGAGCGCCTCAGCGTTCGGCTGCACGACTTGGAAAGCCTGCTGGGGCTGTATGAAGATCTCATCGTGCGCTTGGCGTCGACAGATCCACTGCGTATCGTGTACGCAAATCGTTGCGCCGAACTCTACGAAGGCGGCGTCGGTGACCCCACCCGCGCTGCGGAAATGTACGAGCAAACCTGGAATGCCATGGTGGCCCAGGGCAGTCCGCACGACGAACGGCTCAAGGTGCTGGACCGGGTAGAGCGTTTGTATCGCGCCGTGGGTGATCCTCCGCGTCTTGCCGAGACGCTGAAGCGAAGAGCTGGGCTCCTCAGCCCCACTTCGCCGACTGTCGCTCGTCAGCAGTTGTTCGAGGCTGCCGCCATCGAAATGCATGGCCTTCAAGCCTTTGATTCCGCAATCAAAACGCTCAGGACGTTATTGGAACTCGCCCCAGCAGACTTGCCTGCGCTGCGCGTGCTCGAAGAAGCATGTGAACGACAACAGCGGTGGCCCGAGCTTGCGGAGACCATCGAGAGGGAACTCGCTGCTCTCGGCGAGAGCGAACCGACGCGTTCCCTGGAAGCCCGTTTCAAGCTGGGCGTGGTCCTCGACCAACACCTCGGCCTCTCCGATGAGGCTCTCATCCAGTTCCAGGGTGTCCTGGCGATTCGGCCCGAGCACAAGGAAACGCGCGAATACCTCGAGACCCGTATGGTGGCCCGGATCACCGGGCGTTTCGACGGAGCGACTTTTCTACAGCAGTCGTATGAGAAAACTGGCGACTGGCAAAAGGCGGTTGAGGTCTTGCAAGGGCAAGTGCCCGAACTTGAGCGCCGCGGCGACAAGCGTGAGATCCGTCTGCATTTGACGCGCATCGCCGATATTCAGGAAAACGAAATCAAGGCTTCAGACCTTGCATTCGTGACCCTCTGTCGGGCGCTCAAACACGATCCTGGTGATCACGGCTTGCGCGATCGATTGCGGAAAATCTCGATCGTCGGAGAAATCGTCGATGAACTGATTGAGGTGCTCGACGATGAGGCGTTGGCCGCCGAGGTCGCTGGCAAATCCAGCCTGGCAGCGGAATTGCGTGAAGAGTCAGCGAGCCTCTATGCCCAAGCCCTTGGTGACCTGCATCAGGCCATTGCTGGCTACGAAGCGGTCCTCGAAAAGAACCCAGGGCGGCTCGTGCCCCTCGAGGCTCTCTCGACGCTGTACGCCCAGGTCGGGCGGTATGCCGATCTGGAAAAGGCGCTGCGTCGTCGGTTGATGTTCAAAGACGATCCGCATGAGCGCATTGATTTGCTGGTGCAGTTGGCTCGGGTATTGGCCGAAAACCTCGACCGTCTTGACGATGCTGCGGTCGCTCTCGAGGAGGTTCGTCGCATTGATTCGTCTCACGTCGTTGCGAGACGTCTCTTCATATACGTGCTTGACAGGCAGGGAAGCCTCGAGCAGTTGCGTGCCTTACTTGAAGATGAACTCGCTGCCTGTCGCGTCAACGGCGACGTTGGCGGCTTGGTTGTCGCTCGTCGGCGCTTGGCGACGCTGCTCGCCGATCAACTTGGTGACACCGAGGCAGCCATTCCCCTGTGGCAAGAGGAGCGAGCGTCGCAAGATAATGCAACGTCCACCGATATCTCGTTCATGACCCTCGAGCGCCTGTACACGCGGGCCGAATCTTGGTCGTCTCTGCGCGGCCTCTACGAAGAAGCGCTACGCCACGAGCGGGATCCAGCCCTGTTGTCGGCGCTGACGGGGAAGATCGGCGAAGTCTTGTCAGTCCACCTTGGAGGCAAGGAAGAGGCTGTCACCCGGCACCTGAAAGTGCTGGAACTAGACCCGCAAAACCAGCAGTCCCTCGACGCCCTGCGCAGCCTGTATTCGTCCATGGAGCGCCACGAAGACCTTGTGGCGCTGCTTCGCCGCATGATGCGGGTCACAGGTGAAGCCAAGCGTCTGAAGGAATTGCGGTTTCAACTTGGGGAGACCCTTGGCGCGAAACTGGGGAAGCGCGCGGAGGCCGTGGAAACCGGCCGTCGTATCCTCGATATTGAGCCCCACACCAACCCCGAGTTGGAGAGGTTGGCCGGTATCTTCCGCTCCTGCGAGGCCTGGGAGGAACTGGCCGATGTCCTCGAGCGCCTTGCCAGCCAACTGGAGGGACCAACCAAGGTCTTGCGGCTGCTGGAAATCGCCGATGTCTTTGAGCAAAACGTTGGTCGCGGTCGACTTGCTGCGTCGGCCTATGAGAAGATTCTCACGATTGAACCCCGCAATGACCGGGGCTACGCGAGACTGTGCGCGATCCATACCGATAATGCAGATTGGGCGAGACTGATTGCGCTGAAGGAAGAGCGGGTCAAGGCGATGACCGCCGCAGCAACGCGTATCGAGATTCTGCGCGAAATCGGAGGGCTCTACGATGAAAAGCTTGGCCAAAAGCCGCTTGCTTTTCTCGCGGCCTGTCGCGCATATCGTGAGGATTACGATAACGCGGACCTGGCGGCCCTGATGGACCGACTCGCGCTCGAGACTGATTCAGTCGACGAGCTGGTCACGATCTATGACGATGCACTGGAGAGCCTCAGCCACGAACCGCGCATTTTGGCCACGCATTTACGCATGGCGGAGTTGGCCTGGAAACACCTGGGCTCCCCAAATGACGCCGAAGTCCACTTCAAGCGCGTGTTGGAGTACGACGCAGGCTCCATTGCAGCACTGGAGGGGTTGGCGTCGTTGTATGACAGCCTTGACCGACCCAAGGACGTCGTGGCGATTTACGAGCGCCGGGTCGACCAGGCTGTCGATGTGCCGGGGCGCGTTGAGTGGTTGCGACGAATTGCCAAGGTGCTGGACCAAAAGGCAAGAGATGTCGACGGCGCCATCTCGGCCTACAAACGGATCACCGAGCTTGATGGGACCAACGCCCTTGCCCTGAAAGAACTGGCCGAATTGCTCGAACGCGAGCAGCGTTGGCCAGCCTTGATTGCGACTCTGAAGCGCAGCGAAGAACTCGCGCCGACGGCCGAAGATCGATTCGCCATTCGATATCGTATCGCTGGGATTTGTGAGCAACAGCTCGAAAATCCCGACC
>CAJBHN010000689.1 GCA_903952805.1 uncultured Myxococcales bacterium
GACGTCGAGCCGATCACCGTGGCCCGGCCCCGCTCCTTCAAGACCTTGGCCATCAGTTCGCTGGCCGACGCCGAGCCGCCGTCGATGAGGACGACGAGGGGGGCGGTGGTGTCGAAGGTGTCGCGCCGGGCGACGAAGTCGTCGGTGGGTCGACCGGGACCCGAACGCACACCGGCCATGGGCCCGTCGCGCAAAAAGGTGTCCAGTACGGCAATGCCTTCGGGCAACAACCCACCCGGATTGTGGCGCAAATCCAAGATGACGCCGCTGTAGGCGCCACCCCCCAACGCCTGCCGGACCTGCTCGGCCACGCCGGACTTGAAGACCGGGATGTGGATGTAGAGGGTGCGGCCGCCTTCAAGCCGGGTCCAGTGCACGTCGTCCTCGGGGACAAGCAGGCGCCGCACCATGATGGGTTGGGGCGAACCACCGCGAACCGATTGCACCACCAGGCGAGCCACCGAGCCGTTGGCGCCACTCATGGCCTGCAGCACCTCGGGGAAGGTCAGGTTGCGGACCTCGACGCCGTCGATGGACAACACCCGGTCGCCTGGCGCAATGCCCTGTTGGGCGGCGTCGGTGCCCAGCCGCACCTCGCGGACCCGCGACGGCTCGCGGGGCCACAGATCGATCCCCGGCATGGCCGCCGTCACGCCCTGGCGTTGGGACGCGGCCTTGGCCATGGTCTGTGGGGAAAGGTAGGCGGTGAAGGGGTCGTCGGTGGCCTGGGCGAGGGCGCGGCAGATGGCGACGACGCGGGCGGGGCGCATCATCCGTTGGGGATCCACCAGGCGGGCGGCGTCAGACAGCAAGCGGGCGACGTCGACGGCCTTCTTGGGCGGCCAGGCGACGCTGAAACTGGCGGCGCCACAGCTGACGCTCAACGCGTCGGGGCCCCCACGGCGAGCCAGGCATGGGTCGACCGCCGCAAGGCCATCGAGGCCGAAGAGGGCGTAGCGGTCGAGGGGGACCTTGTCGACGTAGGAGGCGTCGAGGCTGAGCATGACCTCGCGAATGGTGTCGTCGACGTCAAAAGCCTCACTGGTCGGCGCCTGGGCCCACGCCGCCGCGGACCCGACCAGCAGGGCGCAACACAGCAGGGCGCTTGGGACGAAGGCGGCTCGCACGGCGACTCCTGTCATGGGACAGCTTCGTTGTAGCCCAGATGTCGAGCCGCGCGGTGTTCAGGCGACAACGGACGCGGGCTCGATGGCCGGCGCCAGCGATTCGACCTCTTGCCCCCGACCCAGACGATCCAGCATCCGCGCGTGGGACGCCACCGCCTGCACAAAGCTCCCCGAGTGCAGGTAGGGCAGGCCGTGCTCGCGGGCGCACGCGCGCACGATGGGGGCGAGCTGTGGATAGTGGATATGGCAGATGGTCGGGAACAGATGGTGCTCAATCTGGTGGTCGAGGCCGCCGGTGATGAACGTCGTCAACGCCGTTCGGCCAAAGTTCGCCGTCGTCAGCATCTCATGCGCAAACCAGCTGTGCTCCAGCGTGCCGTGCTCGTCGGGCCGGGGAAAGCGCACGCCTTCGACGACGTGGGCGAGCTGAAACACGATGGCCAGCGAGAAACCCGCGGTCACCATCAGCGACAGATATCCAAGCAACACCGCGCCAACCGTGTGGGGCCCAAACACCAGCGGCACGCCGAGAAAGAGGGCGGTGTGCAGGGCCTTGCCCACGAGGATCTGGGTCCAGTCACGCGCCGTCTTTTGTGCCCCGGTGCGCGGGTGGCGTCGAAACCCCTGCACATAGTCCTTCTTGTAGATCCAGATGATCCCCGTGAAGCCGTACAGAAACCACGCGAAATACGCCTGGTACCGGTGCCACGGATGGCGGGTGGCGAAAGGCTGGAAGCGCAGCACCGCGCCGGGCTCGAGGTCGGTGTCGACGCCGGGTACGTTGGTGTAGGTGTGGTGCAGCAGGTTGTGGGCGATGCGCCAATTCGACGACGACACGCCCATCAAGTCAAAGGTCCACGACGCCAACTGGTTGACGACGCCGTTGCTGGACGTGGCGCCGTGGGTGCCGTCGTGGGCGACGTTGAAGCCGACGGCGGCGAAGCCAAAACCCGCCAGCATCCACATGGCGATGCTCGCCGGTACCGACATCGGCGCCAAACCCGCCGTCATCAAAGACCCCCAGGCCACGGTCATCCAGAACACGGACTTCAGCCACATGGCGACGTTGGCGCCCTTGGCGAGCTGGTTCGTCTGGAAGTAGGCGTCGACGCGGGCGCGGAGGTCGCGCTGAAAGTTCGCGTCGACAGGAAAGGTGAGCTTGGGTGCTTCGATACCGTTGGACACGGAAATGCCTCCGGGATGGTCAAGCATCCATGCGGCTCGGCGCCCCACAAGACAACGGGGATGAACGTCAGCCCCAAAACCTGGACATGACACGACGATGACAACTCGACACAGCGCCATGTCGACAACCTCGATCCCGTCGCGTATCCAAGCAGATGCCCTGACGGCGGAGAAGTCTGATGGTTGCAGCTGAGATGATGGCTCCTGACAAGCGTGTTTCCTCCAGCACCGCCGCACGCGCGGCGGCACCGGAAACCGATTGGCGACAATTGGTTCGCCCCTACACCGAACCTCAGGTGGGCTTCGCGGTCTTCCAGTTGGTGACGACGCTGGCCATGTGGGTCGGTTGCCTGGCGCTGATGTTTGGCTCGCTGGGGGACATCCCCTACGGCGTGACGCTGCTGCTCGCCCTGCCCGCCGGTGGCCTGGCGGTGCGGCTGTTCGTGCTGTTCCACGACTGCTGCCACATGTCGTTTCTGCCGTCGGCTCGCGCCAACGAATTGATTGGGACCATCGTCGGCCCACTCGTGTTTACATCATATCATCATTGGCGACTTGAGCATAACTACCACCATGCAACCTCGGGTAACCTCGACAAGCGCGGTGTGGGCGACGTGCCGACCATCACCCGCGGAGAATACGAGGCCTTCTCGCCCATCAAGAAGCTCGGCTACCGCCTGCTGCGCAATCCGTTCCTGCTGTTCAGCGTCAGCGCCGTCTTCACCTTCGTGGTGTTGCAGCGGTTCTGGGGCCCATTTGCGACCCGCCGCGAAAAGGTGGCGGTCCTGTTGACCGACATCGCGGTCGTCGCTGTGTGGGGCGGGCTGATGTGGGCTGTGGGTCCGATGGCCTTCCTGAAGGTCGTTGGTCCGATGACTTTGGTATCTGCCAGTTCCGGTGTGTGGCTGTTTTATGTGCAACACCAATTCCCCGACACCTATTGGCGTCATGCCGACACCTGGTCCTATAAGGACGCCGCGCTGAAGGGGTCGTCGTTTTATGACCTGCCCGCCGTGCTGCAGTACTTCGCCGGCAACATCGGCTTTCATCACATCCACCACCTGAGCCCCAAGGTGCCCAACTACCGACTGAAGGAATGCCACCGCGGCGTCGCCGAGTTCCAGGTCAAGGGCATGACCATCCGCGACAGCCTGGCCTGCGTGCGCGTCAACCTCATCGACGACGAGACGCTGCGTCCCCTGAGCTTCGGGGAACGCTCTTCGGCAGCCTGAGCGCAACCGCGTCGACGTCCACGAGAAAGCCCGCCGTCACGGCGGGCTTTCTGCATGCAGACCGGCACCGGCCACAGATGTCGCGTCGACGTCAGGGGACAAAGATGAGGTCGTCGATGGCGTTGCCGTTGTCGCGGGCGGTGTCGGTCCAGGTGATGCCGTCGCTCGAGGTACGACGTTGGTCGGGGAAGTTGGCGCCGACGTAGCGGGGCTGGCCGTTGACGACGCCAAACTTCACCCGTGACATCGGCGGCTGGCCGGCGCGGGTCCAGGTGACACCGTCGGTGGAGGTCTGGCGGAAGCCGTCGCCGACGATCAGGAAGCGGCCTTCGGCAAAGATGACGTCGCCGCCGCCGCCTGATGACTGGGTCCAGTTCACGAAATCGGCGCTGGAGGCCTGGATGCCGCCGCCGATGACGACGGTGAGACCGTTGCCGTGGGTGAGGTGGGATAGACGGCCCGGTCCGGCGGGCACCGTCCAGGTGACGCCGTCGCCGCTGGTGCTGACGCCGAGGTCGCCCGCCGCCACGAAGCGGTCGCCGATGAACTCCAGATCGCGGGTGCCCCAGCCAGCGCCGCCGACAAACTGGCGACCAACGGTGCTGAAGGTCAAGCCACCGTCGATGCTGGCGGCGCTTCTGGCACTGCCGCCAAAGGCGACCACGACGGCGCCGGCTTCATCATGGCCAAAGGCGCAGGCGCCGATCCAGCCGAGGTCGTCGACGATGGGCGTGGTCCAGCTGACGCCGCCATCGACGGAGCGCATCACCCGCCCCTGCCGGGAACCGCCCACCGCAAGCACGACGGTCTCCCCGCCAAAGTTGCCCACGCAGGCCCCGCGCAACAGCCGGTCGTCGTCGCCGCCGCGGTCGACGTCACGGACGTCGTTGTGCCAGCTGAGGCCGTCGTCGGTGGTCAGGCGGCGACCGCCATAGCCGACGCCGATGAAGCGAGAACCAAAGGTCGCTGGTTCGCCCTCGCCCTCGCCCTCGCCTTCGCCCTCGCCCTCGCCTTCGCCTTCGCCCTCGCCTTCGCCCTCACCGGACGGGTCGTCGTCGATGGCGTCGTCGCAAGCGACGCCCCCCGGCAACAGGGTGCTGAGGCCAACGGCGACCGACACGAGCAGGAACGAAGAGGTTGCAGTGGCGGAAGAAGCGGGAGTGGCGGGAGTGGCGGGAGAGGCGGGAGAGGCGGGAATACGTGAACGCATGGGGCATCCTTTGGCCCGTGAAACGGGCCGGCCAGGAACTGCACCGCGCTCAGGAGCCGGAGCAGAACGAGGAAAAATCGATCTCGCCCACGTCGGGGCAGGTGTCTTCAGCAGCACAGGACAAGCCGGTGGCTGGCACGAGCGCGCTGGTGGACAGCAGGTCGGCGCAGCCTTCCCGGGCGACGGGGTCGGTGATGGTGACGTTTCCAGCGATGATATCAACGCAGAAGCTTCCGTCATCCCGCGGGCGGATCGCGGCTTCGATGTCGCCCACCTGGGCGCGGGCCACGTCGTTGTAGGGCTGCCCGGCCGTACTCAGCAGCGAACCGCGAAAGCAACCGGCGCCCTGGGTTTCCAGCAACGCGATGGGGCCAATGCTCTCACAGCCCGCACCACCACACGCCGCCGCCGGACCGGCGCCGACGCCAAAGGTGCCGCGGCTGTACAGGCGACGACCGGCCACCCTCTTGTCAAACACGAGGTCGACGACGGCATCTTGGGCCGCGGGGACGCAAAAAGAGCCGTCGGCGCCGCTGGCCACCGTGCGGGGCAGGCCGCCGGCGACGGGGATGGCGGTGATGCTGACGTCGGCGAGCGGCGCGCCCGCTTCGTCGGTGGTGGTGCCCGAGACGCAGCGCAGGTCGCCCAGCACGAGGTCGACGGGTTGGCAGGTGGCGGGGGCGTCGCAGGTGGCAATGACGTCGGTGCTGAGGACCGAGCGCTGCTCGCCAAAGGCCGCCGGGGTGCCCGGCGCGCGGCCCACCGCGTCCAACAGGTCTTCGCGTTCGACGGCGGCGCAGTAGCTGCCGTCGGTGGCGCTGCGGGCAAAAGCGAAGGTGCGGCGGCCGTCGATGGCGACGTGGGCATTGGCGACGGGGCCGTCTTGATCGCGGACCGTGCCGCTGACGCACCCAAGCACCGACGCCGCGATGTCGCCGAGGTCGGCGCAGGTGGCGGGGCTGCCGCAACTGCCGGCGGCGTTGGCGCGCACGCCGCGCACGAGGCCACGCACCAGGGCGCCGGCGCCCGAGCGGCCGCTGATGCTCACGTCAGACGCCAGGCCCACCGGCAGCGCTTGGCAAAAAGCCCCGTCGGTCGCACTGCGCGACACGACCGTGCGACGACGGCTGAAGACGGCCACGTCGGCGTCGATGCCAGCGGCGCCGTCGGTGATGCGGCCGGTGATGCAGCCGCGGCCGGCGGCGGTGCTGACGGCGATGGTGCCGACGTCGGTGCAGGCGGTGCCGGCGGCCGCCGTGCGGATGACGCGCTCGGGCCCCTCGACCAGGGCGCCGTCGACGTCGACGATGGTGCGGACGCTGACCTCGGACAACGCCTTGGCGAAGGCCGTGAAGGCACCGCCGGCGGCGCTGGTGGCGGCGCTGACGCCGAAGTAGTCGATGCCGACTGTGCCGATGGCGGCGCCGGCGAGGGGGGCGCCACCGTCGGCGTCGACGATGGTGCCCGTGATGCAGCTGCGCTCGACGACGCGGTCGGCGTTCCACCAGGTGAAGTGGGCGACCTCCATGCGCACCACCAACACGCCGGTGTCAACGTCGACGTCGAGGGTGCCGGTGCCTTCCTCGACCCAGGCCCGGGTGGCGGTGTCGTAGGACCAGCCGCGAATGACGTCGTCGAAGGCGGCGTCGGGGCTGGCGGTGAAGGTCAGGGTGGCGCTGTGGCCGGCGGCGAGGTTGGCCTCGGCGCCAGTGGCGGCGTCGAACAGGCGCACCTCCATGGCCCCCAGGCTCTCGAGGAAGGCGGCGTCGCCGGTATCGGTGACGGCTTCGAGGTCGCCGGGGAAGGCCAGCAGGGCCTCGGGAGTCCGGCGGCCGCCGACGAGCAGCGGCAGGGGGCTCATCTCGACCCGCACGCGGTCAACGACACGGCCGTCGCCGTCGACGACGCCGCCCGCGGGCAGCGCCAGCCCGGCAATGGTGTCCTGAAAGCCGCAGCTGGCGGGGCTGATGACACCGCCAGCGCCGCCAGCAGCGACGTCGACCGTGGCCGAGCACGACGGCAGCAGGGTGGCGGTCACGAAGGATTCGCTGTCCTCCTCCACGTCGACGAGGGCCTGGGTGCTCGACAGCGAAGCCCGGGAGGGGGCGCGGACGTCGACGGCGACGCGACGGCCCACGGGCACATCGGTGAGCACGAAGGTGCCGTCGGCGCCGGTGGTGGCGCTGTGGTCGCCGACGCTGACGATGGCGCCGACGACGACCTCGTCGCTGAGGGCCTTTTTCACCAGGCCGCGGATGGAGCCGACGACGGGTGCTTCGCCTTCGCCCTCGCCTTCGCCTTCACCTTCGCCCTCGCCTTCACCTTCACCTTCACCTTCACCCTCGCCTTCGCCTTCACCCTCGCCTTCACCCTCGCCTTCGTTGCCATCGTCGGCGGGGCCCTCGCAGCCGACGACGGCGACCGCGGTGAGCATCAGGATCGGCGAGATCGAGCGGAGTCGACGAAGCATTGGCATTCCCCGGGTCAGGAGCAGACGTGGGCGGTTGTCCCGCAGGACGGCGCGGCGTTCAAGTCTCAAGAGCTGAAAGGCCTTCTGGCCGGTCTTCGGGCGGCGCTCCCGCCAGGGCGGCCTCGGCGGCGCTGACGACATCGACGCCGCCAAAGAGCGCCGCCAGCGGCTGCAGCCAATCGGCTGGCAGCGGGGCAACCACGGTGACGTCTTCGACGCTGATGCGCCAGGCGTGCAGCGCCAGCCGGTTCAGCGCATAGCGAGCGGCGAGGTCGCGGTTGATGGGCCCCTTGCCATGGGTGGCGTCGCCAATGATCGGGTGGCTGACGTGCTTGCAGTGACGCCGGGCCTGGTGGCGACGGCCGGTCCACAGGGTCATCACCACCAGCGACACCCTCTCGACCAACGACGACGCCACCGGCAGCAGCCGGCTCCGCGACGCCTTGCGGGGGGAGCCCGGGACGTCGTCGTCGTCCAGCGGATGATCGATGCTCAGGGGCCCGACCGGACGCCCCCGCACGATGGCCAGATAGTGCTTCACGTCGGCGACGCTGGCGGTGACGATGGCGGCCACCGTGCTGGAGCGGGCAAAGACCAGCGCCCCCGAGGTGCCGCGATCCAGGCGGTGGACCGGCACGCAGGGCTCAGCGGTCGATTCCCGGACCATGTCGGTCAAAGTGCGCTCCGGCGGCCCGGCCCAGGCGCTGTTGTGCACGAGCAGACCCGGGGGCTTGTCGACGACGATGCAGTGCTCGCAAGACCACAGGGTCATCATCGGTCCATCCCGGGAGCCATATGGAGTGAAAAGGCGTGTTTGACACGGCGGCCGGGCGTGCGAAACGGTTTGGGTCGGCAGCACATGGGGTGCTGACCGGCAACCGTCACCTGCGGGGTGTGACCGCCGTGAGCCAACGCTCCGGTGCCCCGCGCGGGTCCGCACCAGGGGTGCGTCCTCGTTATCCGTCCAGCTGCAGTGACGACGTCGTTGTCGCTGTGGCCCAGAGAGAAGGTTTGTTGTCTATGGTGAATGTTTCTGCGTCCGCGGGTGCCGAGCCGAGCTTTGCTGAGCTCCTCGAAGCGTCCTTTGCCCGCGACGAAGTGGCCGAGGGCGAGATCGTCCGCGGCATCGTGGTCTCGGTGCACAAGGATCATGTCCTTGTCGACGTCGGCTTCAAGTCTGAGGGCATGGTTGCCCTCAACGAATTCCCGATGATCAACGGCCAGGTGAGCATCAAGGTCGGCGACAACGTCGACGTGCTCGTCGAAAGCCGCGAGAACGACTACGGCCTCATCGTCCTGTCCAAGGAAAAGGCCGACAAGCTCAAGATCTGGGACGAAATCTCCGCCGCTTGCGAGCGTGACGAAGTCGTCGAAGGCATCATCGTCTCCCGCGTCAAGGGTGGTCTCAGCGTCGACATCGGCGTCAAGGCCTTCCTGCCCGGCAGCCAGGTGGACCTCCGCCCGATTCGCAACCTCGATAAGTTGATCGGCGAGAAGTACAAGTTCAAGGTCATCAAGTTCAACAAGAAGCGCGGCAACATCGTGCTCTCTCGTCGGGCTCTCCTCGAGAAGGAGCGCGACCAGCTCAAGGGCGTCACGCTGCAGAAGCTGGAAGAGGGCGCCATCATGCAGGGCGTCATCAAGAACATCACCGAGTACGGCGCCTTCGTCGACCTCGGCGGCATCGATGGCCTGCTGCACATCACCGACATGAGCTGGGGCCGGGTCAACCACCCCTCCGAGCTCTTCCAGATGGGCGACGAAGTCACCGTCAAGGTGCTTCGCTTCGACCGCGAGCAAGAGCGCGTCAGCCTTGGTCTCAAGCAGATCCAGGCCGATCCGTGGACGACGGCGCAGCACTCCTTCCCGGTCAACAGCCGCGTGAAGGGCAAGGTTGTCAGCCTCACCGACTACGGCGCGTTCATCGAACTCGTGCCCGGCGTCGAAGGCCTCATCCACGTGTCCGAGATGAGCTGGACCAAGCGCGTCAAGCACCCGTCCAAGATCATGAACATCGGTGACGAGGTCGAAGCACTCGTGCTCGGCATCGACATCGAGAACAAGCGCATCTCGCTTGGTATGAAGCAGATCGAGCCCAATCCCTGGCACACGCTCAACGAGAAGTACCCCGTTGGCGCCGTCATCCGCGGCCAGGTGCGCAACATCACCGACTTCGGCATCTTCGTCGGTATCGAAGAAGGCATCGACGGTCTGGTGCACATCAGCGACTTGTCGTGGACGACCCGCGTCAAGCACCCGTCTGAGATGTTCCAGAAGGGCGATGAAGTTGAGGCCGTCGTGCTCAACATCGACGCCGAGAACGAGCGCATCAGCCTGGGCATCAAGCAGCTGCACGAAGATCCGTGGAGCCGCATCCCCCAGACCTACCCGCGCGGCAGCCGCATCACGGGCACGATCACCAAGATCACCGACTTCGGCGCCTTCGCCGAGATCGAGCCCGGCGTGGAAGGCCTCATCCACGTCTCCGAGATCGCCGACGAGCATGTCGACGATCCCCGCAAGTACCTGAAGGTCGGCGACGTCAAGGAGGTCATGATCATCGACATCGACCTCGACGATCGCAAGATCGGTCTGTCGGTCAAGGCGGTCGGCAAGGCCGAAGCCGGCGTCGACTACCGCTCCTACCTGAACAGCAGCAGCGGCGGCGGCAGCAGCTCCAGCAGCTCCAGCAGCTCCAGCAGCGGCGGCGGCGGCATGGGCACGCTGGCCGACGCCCTCAAGGGCAAGCTCATCAAATGAGCTGAAACGCACACCGCTCGGGCGGTGAGCCTTGAGAAGCCGGCCTGATGGCCGGCTTCTTTTTTGGCGTGTCGCTCAAGCCGGGCGCAGCCCCGGGGGACGCGGGAGCCAGGTCGCGGTCAACCAGTCGACGCTGCTGGCAGAGGCCCGCAAGGCGGCGTCGACAGAGCGCACGGTGGCGTCGGGAGCCAGGCGGTCTGACGCCCAGGCCCGGGCCCACAGCACCCAATTCGACACCTCAAAGCGGTGGAGCAGCGGGGCAAAGCGATGGCCGCCAAAACGCTCCAGGACCGCCAGGCCATCGCCGACGGTGACGCACCCAATGAGGGCGATACTGACGTCGAACAGCAAGCAGCGAAGATCCTCGAAGGCCTGGTCGGGGTCTTGGGCGATGCCCTGCAACAGACGCTCGAATTTGCGGGCCGAGAGCCCCGCCGCTTCGGCGGTCTCAGCCATGGCAGGCACCTGGGTCTCCAGGAAGCTGGACCGCGGCGCCTTCGCCGGTCGCGCCATCAGTCGACCCACGAGATACAGATCAAACGCTGAAGCGATGGCCTCGCCTGCAAACAGCGCGTCGACCGACAGGGGCCCGCCGCCCGCCGGGGCGAAGGCCCGCGCCGCCAGATGATGCCAGGCGACGTGGGTGACGACGTCGGCACTGATGCGGGGGTCGGGCAAGACGTCGCCGCCGCCACCCCAGAAGGTCAGATTCAACACCAGCGCCCGATCCCAGCGACCAGCGACACCCGGCGGCACCGCGAAGCGATAGCCGTCGTCGACGAGGACGGCCTTCAGCGCCTGGTAGTGGGGCAGGCTGGCGAAGGCGGCTTCGTCGTCGATGATGAGTTCGTCGAGGCGGTACTGGTCTGAAGCGCTGGTCATGACCCCCTATAGGGTGCCACCGCGATCACGGCATCCCGGTGGCGCCAGGGGGGACGACATGTCGGACAAGCAAAAAACCGAGAATTCCAGCGGTTGATTCCGACCGGGGCGCGCGGGGGCGCGGCGGACGCGATCAGCCGATCGGCAGTTTGTCGAGCGCCGTCCGCGCCGGCGGAAAGGTGGGGGCGAGGGCCAGCAGCGCCGCGCGGGCCTCGCTGGTGCGCCCCAGGGCCTGCAGGGCCGCAGCGCGGTTGAAGGCGGTGGGCGCGTCGGCGGGAAAGGCCCGCAGGTTGTCGTCGCAGACAGCGACGGCGGCGGCGGCCTGCCCTTGCAGTTGCAGCACGAGGGCCAGCGTGGCGCGCACCGCGGGCGTGCGGGGGCCGAGGCCCACGGCTTCGTCGAGGACGGCGCGGGCGCCGGCGAGGTCGGTCACGTCGCCGTGCAGGCGAAAGCGCTGCAGCAGGGTCGCGCCCAGGTTGGTGGCGAGATCGGGGACGCCGGGGGCGAGTTCAACGGTGCGGGTGGCGGCAGCGACGGCGTCGTCGACGCGGCCCAGGGCCATCAGCAGGGACGCGCGGGCGTGGTGCAGGGTGGCGGCCTGGGCGAGGGCGGGGGCGTCAACGATGGCGTCGTCGAGGATGCGCAGCGCGAGGGCCGGGGTGGCGGCGGCACGGGCGTCGTCGAGGGCGAGACGCAGGCGGGCATCGGCAGGCAGGGGATCGCTCATGGGCTCAGATGGTCCAGGCCAGCGTGGACATGGCCCACTGCGTGATGTCGTCGAGAAAGCTGTCGTGGTGCAGGTCGGCGGCGGTGACGGCGCTGGCGTTGTGCAGCCCGGCGGTGAAGCGCTGCTCGAGAGCGACGGCGACGTCTTCGCCGCGGATGGCGACGACGCTCTCAGTGTCTCTGGTGTCGCTGCGACCATTGAGGTTGCAGGAGCCGACGATGGAGTAGACGCCGTCAAACGACGCGGTCTTTGCGTGGAGTGTGCCCTGCTGCTGCTCGAAGATCTGCACACCGGCGTCCAGCATCTCCTGGTAAAAGTAGCGGGCCGCATCGCAGACAAAGCCCATATCCGACGACGCCTTCGAGTTCGTCAGCACCTTGACCTCGACGCCACGCCGGGCGGCCGCTTTGAAGGCCTCGCGCAGGGACTCGGGGGGCACGAAGTAGGCGTTTTCGATCGTGATGCTCTTGGTGGCGGCGCCGATGGCCTTGAGGTGCAGCTGCAACGTGTGGTCGTCGGGAGGGTCGCCGTGGGGATGATGCTGGACCACGCGCACGCTGTCGCCGCCAGGCGTTCGGACCGGCTTGGGAAACAGGGGGGCCATGGCCCCGTCGGGCAGCGCCGACCCCAACAATTGCCAATTGCGAACAAAGGCCCGCTGCACATCGTGGACGGCGGGGCCTTCGACGCGGACGTCGACGTCACGCCAGGCATGCTCGCTCTTGCCCGGGCCCCGCACCACCATGCGGCCCGAACCTCCCAACGCGTATTCGTCGGCGATGTTCATGCCGCCTTCGACCGCGACCCGGCCGTCGACGACCAGGTGCTTTTCATGCCAGCGGTTGTTGATCGACAGCAGGTCCAGCCCGGTCTCGTGGGCCCGCACCTCCACGCCGGCTGCGCGCAGGGTATTGAAGAGGCTGACGTCGCTGCGCTTGCTGCCGAGGCCGTCAAAGATGACGCGGACGTCGACGCCGCGGGCGGCCGCCGCGCACAAACGCCGGGTGAGGTCCAGGCCGGTGTCGTCGTCGGTGTAGATGAAGGTTTGCAGGTGGATCGACGACGTGGCGCCGTCGATGAGCTTGTTGCGCTCGGCGAAGCTGTGGTGGCCGTCAAACAGGGGCGTCACGGCATTGTCGGCGTGGGCGACGGAGCCCGTGCTCTGGTCCAGCGCGCGTTCAAAGGCGGGGTGCGCCAGGCCCGACGCAGACGCCGACCGGCCCAGGCGGAGATCAAAGGCGGTGCGGCCGCTGCCGACGGCGCTGGTGACGGTGGGGTGGCTGGCGGGGACCTGAGCGAAGGCTGGCTCGGCAGCGAGGGGCGGGGGCGTCACGGTCGTCGCCGGCGTCGTCGCCAGCGTGCTCAGCGTGCCCGACAGCGCCGCCCTCCCGTCGGGCCGGGGGGGCGGAGCAGTGATGGTGGGGCGCTTGCCGACAAAATCCATGGGTTCACCGGAGCCTAGTTCTACACGATCAGATTCGCGAGCCCCGTTGCGGGGGCGCGCGGGGGAGAATCCGGCGACCGCAGCACGGGCAATCTCCCAGGCGCCGCAGCAGCACTCGCTGTAGCTGGCGGCGAACCTCAGGCA
>CAJBHN010000690.1 GCA_903952805.1 uncultured Myxococcales bacterium
CACGGTTCGGGATCTGCCCGATACCTCAGGTGTCAGCGCCACCGACCCCGTCCCCGGAGCCGCCCATGTCGACCCTCAGCCGCACGGACTTCACCCAGCGCTTCGAGAACCGGCAGATCGACCTGAATCGCGCTGAATCCGGCTTGACGTCGGCCCAGCAGCGGGCCATCGCCACCGCCGACGCCAATGGCGACGGCAAGATCTCCGGCAGCCGCGAAATCAACGCCGCCTTCAGCGCCCTGGACGACTTCGACCGCAATGGTTCACGCCACTCGGTGAATATGGGCACCAGCGCCCGTCCCACCGCCCTGCGCAGCGCCGTCAACGCTCTCGAGCGCGCCAGCACGGCAGCTCCCCGTCGCGGCCTCTCGGGCAACACCGGCAACAGCGGCGGCACCAGCAGCTCGGGCACCAGCCGCACCGAGGCTCCCCAGGGTCGCAACACCTCCGGCAATGGCGTCGCCCACATCGACCGCACCATCAACCCCGGCGCCCGCCGCCAGCTGGTCGAGGGTCGCGTCACCGTCAACGGCAACACCTACGACTTCCGCAGCGGTGGCCACGGCCGCGGCAGCCTCCCCAAGGGCACCTACAACATCACGCGCCACCTGGACCGCCGCAGCGACCGCAGCATGACTGTCGGCGGCGAGGGCTACTCCTTCGCCATGAGCGACAAGTTCGACAGCCGCGTCGGCGGCACCCGCTCGCTGCTGCGCATCCACCCCGACGGCGGCAGCGCCGGCACCGAGGGTTGCATGGGCATCGTCGGCGACGCCGCCACCCAGCGCCGCTTTCGCGCCGACATGATCGCCGAGCTGCGCCGAAACGGCGGCAACTTCAGCCTCACCGTCAACTGAGCCGACGAGCAGGGGCCGGCAACGAAAAACGCGGACCCGGTGGTCCGCGTTTTTCGTTGGCGTCGTCGAGCATAGGTGCACGCCACCGTCAGCGCCGGGGGACGCATCACTGGGCGATGATGCTCTTCTTGGCGAGGACCTTGTCCCCCTGCAGCACTTCAACGTCCCAGGTGCCCACCTTGTTGACCGTGGTGCGCTTGTAATTGGCGTAGCCGGTCCATGATTCGGTGACGGTGAAGTCGCTGGTGCTGCGGACCTCGCCGTTGTGGACGAACTTGACCTTGAGGTCCTCGTATTTGCCACCCCTGGGCGAGAAAAAGCGCACGAAGGCGCTGACGGGCTCGCCTTTGGCAATGGTGTCGCCGAGTTCGCCGTCGCAGGCCATTTTGCCCTCGGGGTTTTTGCCGATGGCGCCGCACAGCTTGAACTCGATGAGGATGGGGCCTCCCTCTTTGCCGCGCAGGTAATAGGCGGTGACCTTGTTGATGTCGTCCGCCGTGGGGGCAGGGGGCGGCGGCAGGGCGGCTTCGGCGACGGCGGGCTCGGCGGGGGGCGGCGGCGTCGACGATGGCGCCTCGGCGAATGCGGCCGACGACACAGACAAGGCGAGAGCACAGACACGCAGCAGCATGGGGAACCTCGGGGCGGACTCTGGCGTGGTCGTCGGGTGTGGGGCAAGCCCGCGCCGGCAGCGGATCTGCATGGGTGACGACAGACCTCCGGGCTGGTGTAGGGTGGCGTCGCCATGAACCTCGCCAAGTACTCGCCCAAAGCCCAAGCCACCCTCGTCGAATCCCAGAAGGTCGCGCGTGCTCGCCAGCACCAGGCCATTGAACCCGAGCATTTGCTCGCGGCGCTGGTCGCCGACGAACTCGGCAAGGCCGTGCTCGAGAGGGTCGGCGTCAAGGTCGCCGACCTCGCGCAGAAGCTGGAGGTGGAGCTCACCAAGCTCCCCAAGGTGGCGGGGGCGTCGAACTATCTGTCGCCGCGCTTCTTGAAGGTGACGGCGGGGGCCGAGGTGGCCGCCACCCGGTTGGGGGGCAAGCTCGTCGACGCCAGCCATCTGCTGACGGCGCTGGCGGACCCCAGCACCAACGCTGGCGGCCCCGGCCGCTTGCTGCGTGACCTCGGGGCCACCAAGGATCGCATCGAGGCATCGCTGAAGGTCACGCCCAAGGGGGCCACCGTCACCGAGGCCAACGCTGCCGACGGCTCGGCGTTATCGAAGTACGCCATCGACCTCGTGCAGAAGGCCAGGGATGGCAAGCTTGACCCCGTCATCGGCCGTGATGACGAGATGCGCCGCATCATCCAGGTGCTGTCGCGCCGCAGCAAGAACAACCCCGTGCTCATCGGCAAGCCCGGCGTCGGCAAGAACGCCATCATCCAGGGCCTCGCCCAGCGCATCGCCGTCGGCGACGTGCCGTCGACGTTGAAGGACAAGAGGCTGATGGCCCTCGACCTGGGCTCGTTGCTGGCCGGCGCCACGCTGCGCGGTCAGTTCGAGGAGCGCATCAAGTCGATCATCGCCGAGGTCAAAGCCGCCGACGGCGGCGTGATTCTGTTCATCGACGAAATCCACACCCTCGTGGGTGCCGGCGGCGAGGGCGCGTCGGACGCCAGCCAGATGTTGAAGCCGCCGCTGGCCCGCGGCGAGATTCAGGTGCTCGGGGCCACGACCCCCGACGAGTACCGAAACAGCATCGAGAAGGACAAGGCGCTGGAGCGCCGCTTCCAGTCCATCCTCGTCGAGGAGATGGGCTTTGAGGAATGCCTGCGGGTGCTGCGCGGCGTGAAGCCCCGCTACGAAGTCCACCACGGCGTCCGCATCCAGGACCCCGCGCTGACGGCCGCCGTCACCTTCGCCCAGCGCTACGTGCAGGGCAGGCAACTGCCCGACAAAGCCATCGACCTCATCGACGAAGCTGCGTCGCGTCTGCGCCTGGCCATCGACTCGGTGCCCGACGTCCTCGACATCGAGGAGCGCAGCCTCACCCAGCTCAAGATGGAGATGAAGGCCATCGAGGGTGAGAAGGATCGCGACAGCGTCGAGCACAAGCAAAAGCTCGTCGCCAGGATTGACGCCAGCTCCACTCGTGTCGCCGAGCTGCGCTCCCGCTGGGAAAACGAGGTGTCGCTGATTCAGGCCGTGCGCGCGATCAAGGAGGGCATTGTCCAGGCTGACAAGCAGCTCGCCGACGCCGAACGCGCCGGCGAAGTCGACCGCGCCAGCGAACTCAAATACGGCCAGCTCAAGCGTTTGCAGGCCGACCTCGACGAGAAGAGCAACGAGCTCAATGCCCTGCAGGGGCGTGGGCGCTTGATCAAAGAAGAGGTCGACCCCTCCGACATCGCCGCCGTCGTTGGCGACATCACCGGCATTCCCGTCTCCAACATGCTGGAGAGCGAGCGCGAGAAGCTGCTGCAGATGGAGGCGCGCATCGGCGACCGCGTCATCGGCCAGAAGGAGGCGCTCAACGCGATCGCCAAGGCCATCCGCCGCAGCCGTTCGGGACTCAACGATCCAAATCGCCCCGTCGGCAGCTTCTTCTTCCTCGGGCCCACGGGCGTCGGCAAGACCGAGCTGGCCAAGGCGCTGACGCAATTCTTGTTTGACGACGAGCGGGCGATGGTGCGCCTCGACATGTCGGAGTTTCAGGAAAAGCACACGGTGGCCCGCCTGATTGGCGCGCCTCCCGGCTACAAGGGCGCCGACGAGGGGGGCCAGCTGACCGAAGCCGTGCGCCTGAAGCCCTATTCGGTGGTGCTGTTTGACGAGGTCGAAAAGGGCCACCCCGACATCTTCAACATCCTGCTTCAGGTCCTCGACGACGGCCGCCTGACCGATTCGATGTCGCGGTTGGTGGACTTCAAAAACACCGTCATCATCATGACCAGCAACGTGGGCTCCAACCACTTGCTCGAGGCCAGCATCGACGACGGCGTCATCGAACCCGCCGCCAAAGAAGCCGCCTTCGACGAACTCAAAAAGACGTTCCGCCCGGAGTTCCTCGGCCGCATCGACGAGGTCATCATGTTCCACGGGCTCACCCGCGAGAACATCGAGCGCATCGCCGACATTCAAATCAAGAAGGTCAAGGGTCTGCTGGCCAATCGCCGCTTGTCGATGGAGCTGACCCCCGAGGCCAGGACGGCCGTCGTCGACGCCGGCTATGAGCCCCGCTTCGGTGCCCGTCCCCTGCGTCGCGCCATCCAGCGTCACCTGCAGGACCCTTTGTCGATGGCCATCCTCGAGGGCGACTACGCCGAGGGCGACACCATCCTGGTGACGTTGAAGGACCCCGCCAATCCCGAGGCCGGCCTGATGTTTGGAAAGAAGCCGCGCGACGCCGCAGCGCCGACCACGGCGACGCCTGCGACCCCTGCGGCAGGAGCCTGACGTGACCAGCGATCAGCACCGCCCCGACAGCGACGTCGACGTCGACGACCTGGCCGTCGAGCGCCGGGCCTTCGACGGCGACCGCGATGATTTCAGCCTGTTGCGGGCTGCGGCCTTGCTGCCCCGCGTCGAGGGTCGAGCCGCCGACGTGGGCGCCGTCGTCGCTGCCGTCGACGGCTGGGCCGACGAGATCGCGGTGCGCTTGCCTTCGAGCGGCAGCGTGCAGGCCGTCTACGACGTGCTCTTCGCCACCGCCGGGCTCAAGGGCGCCACCGACGACTTCGACCACCCCGACAACTCGATGCTCGACGTGGTCTGTCGTCGTCGCCGCGGTCTGCCCATCGCCTTGTCGCTGTTGACGGTCGAGGCCGCCACGCGGGCCGGCGTCAAGGCCTGGGGCCTGGCGGTGCCGGGGCACTTCCTGGCAGCCATCTTTGTCGACGACGAACGTTTCACTGTCATCGACGCCTTCAGCGGCGGCACCCTGTTGTCTCCCGACGAGGTTGCCCGGCGCGCCAGCGTGCCCGAGTCTGAACTCGGTGAGGTGCTGCAGCCGGCGCCGCCGGCGGCCATCCTGACGCGCATGCTGGTGAACCTGAGCGTCAGCTACAACCGACGCGGGCTGCACCTGCCCCTGTCGCG
>CAJBHN010000691.1 GCA_903952805.1 uncultured Myxococcales bacterium
CAGCGACGACGACAGCGACGACACCGGCGACGACGGCGCGCCTGGAATCCGTGGAACACACGCTGGACCCGACTGTACCGACGTCGGCAAGCACGTCCGTCCAGCCGGAGCCCATCGCGCCGCCGACGTCGCCGACGTCTGCCCAACTGCCACCGCCGGCTCTGCATCAGCCGCCCCCGCTCCCGGTGGCGGCCCCGGTCCGGCCCAGGAACACGCGACCGTCGCCGTCGCCGTCGCCGTCGTCGAGCGCGCCCGTCGAGGGCCTTGGCCGTTTGAGCATCACCAGCGAACCGTGGGCACGGGTCCGCATTGATGGTGTCGAGGTCGCTCGCGAGACGCCGTTGATCGCGTTTCCCGTCAGGGCCGGCCGCCACCAGGTCGTGCTGGAAAACCCCGTCGCCGGCTTGTCCAAGCACCTCGTGGTCGACGTCGGCGTCGACGACCATCAGCGCCGCTTCGTCGACCTGCAAACGCCTTGAGGGCCAAAACGGTGCCGTTCAGGTGCTGTCGCTGTCGCCGTCGTCGTCGTCGTCGTCGTCGTCGTCGTCGTTGTCGCCGACGTACCGTGCGGCTCGAATGCCGTGGGTCAACGCGCCGACCACCGCGCCCAGCGCCAGCAATGCCGGGCGCACGCCCGTGGCCGACAACACACTGACGCCGAAGAACAGGCCGACGTAGGCTGCGGCACCGCCGATAGCGGCTCCCACGATGCGGGGAAGAGCCCCCCTGGGGTACAGCCAGCTCTCGATACCAGACACCAGCAAGCCGGCCCACAGGCTACCAAGCACGGTGACCATGACGACGTCTCGCACCGGGGGCTGACCGCTGCGGACGTGGGTGAACGCGCCGATGCCGCCAAGCAGCGCCGCGAACATCAGACTGTTGAAACATGCGCGACGCAGCATCAGCGGCCGTCCGTGAAGCCGGCGCACAGGGATTCCAGGCAGCCCTGGGTGGTCCCGCCGTCCGGCGTGGGCAGGTCGGTGATGCAGCGGATGCCGCGTGGGCAGTCGTCGTTGGAGCGGCAGCCCACCGAGCAGAATTTGCCGAGGCTGACGTCGTCGCCGGTGGCCTGGTCCTGACGCGTCAACTCGAAGCAGTGAGACGCAAAACCAAAGCTGTCGATGTCGCTGCAGCCGTCGTCGTCGTCGCAGGTTCGACAGAACGGGTCGGGTGCGACGAAGCATTGGCCTTCGGCGGCGGGAGCGGGGCAGGTGCTGGCGTCGTCGTACAGCTCCTGGCCACAGCAGAATTCGCCGTTGTTGCAGGAGGTATTCTTGCCGCGGCAACCCTGGGGGCGACATTGGTTGTCGACGCAATTTTCAAAGGCGCCGCAATCGCCGCCATCGTTGCAGCCGACCACGCAGGCGGCGCTGTCGAGGTCGCAAAACGTGCGAGGCAGGGGACACTCGGCGTCGCTCTGGCAGCCCGCGAGGTCACAAGCGCCCGAGGCGGTGCATTCCGTCGACGGCGGGCAGCCCACGCTGCTGCCGGGCGTGGTGCAGATGTCGCCGAAGCGGCCATCGCCGTGGCAGATCTGGGGGACGCCGTCTTGGACGACCTCGGCGCCAAAGGGGCAAGCCGCCACGCAGGTGTTGCGCGCAGGGCCATCGGCCTGGCAGATGGTGCCGACGGTGCAGTCGACGTCGCCACCGCACAACTTCAAGCACACGCCCAGGTCGCTACAGCTCAAGCCGTCTGGGCAAGCCGTGCCGTCGGCACAGAGAATGGCGCCGTCGCAGGTGTCGCTGTCGGTGGTGCCTGGCAGGGGGGCGCAGCCGCCGTCCCGGCAGATAAAGCCGTCGGCGCAGGGGCCGCAGCCCGGGGCGCAGAACCCTCCCTGGCACACCGACGCCAGCCCGCTGTCGGCGACGCCGCACTCATCGTCGTTGCTGCAGACGGCGCAGGCTCCTTTGCTCCTGCGACAGACGCCAGCGTCCTCGTCGCAAAACGCTGGTGCCGCTCCAAAACCGCAGTCGACGTCGGGGCTGCCGCAAAAACCACAGATGGTGGTGTTGACCGAGCAATCAAAGCCAGAGACGCACGTCGCGGTGGCCAGGTCGCAGACCAGGCCGGCGTCGCAGGCGTCGTCGGCGTCACAGCCGAGGTCGACGTTGGCGCCCCCTTCGCCCGAGCCGTTCCCCCCATCGACGGCGAGACCACCGGCATCTTCAGCGGGGCAGGCGCTGCCCATGACGATGACAACGAGGACGAGGACGAGGACGGGAAAGGCACATCGAGACATGCGCAACCCTACCGCTGACAGGCTGCACCGCAACCGACGTCAGACGAGCGGTGGCGGAGCGAGAAGTTCAGGATTTCCGTGCCCTGGCGGTGAAGGCGAACAGGACGACCTTGCCGCCCTTGCCGCGTGGTCCACCGACAATGATGGTGCCGCCGTCGGGGACGGCCACCAGCGTGTCGAATTTGAGCGCGTCGATGCCCAACGAGAAGCGCAGCTTGCCCCCCGACTGACGACCGTGTGACGAGACCACCAAGAAACGTTTGTCGGCCTTGGCTGCACTGGTCCCGACAGGAATTTCCAAAGAGACCCGCTCACCGTCTTGGACCACCGAGGTGTGGGAGTCCTTGAGACTGAAGCGCTTGAACGGGAGGGTCGAGAGATCCTTGGCCAGCGCCGACAACCGCTTGTCGATGGCGGGAGCGCTGCCTCGATCGCCGGCCTCCGTCCGTTCGCCTTCGATGACCCGCAGCTCGATGACGTACTGCTCGGCCGGGGCCGCGGCCCTCGTTGACGACGACGACAAGGCCATTACGACCAGGGCACCGACCATGGTCAGCCACGCACGGCGAGGAGTGGTGGATGGCGCGTTCATGTGCCCTGTTCCCCGGCGTCGACGACGTCGTCATCGAGACCAGCCAACCAAATGACGGTGATATTGGATTCGGCGGTCTGAAAAACCATGGTGGTGCCGGTGGCGTCGATGGCCTCGACGTCGGCGCTGTTGTCGCTCAACAAGGGCTGGACCTCGGCGTCGGTGACCACCGGATTGTGGGACAAGATGACGGGTTCGAGCGCGTCACGCAGCGCCTGCTGAACCTCCGCCAACTGGTTCACGGGGCCGGCCACCGGTCCAGCCGCGTCGGGTGTCAGCGAGCTGACCACCACGAACGCGATGGCGGCTGCCGATGCCGCCGCCAGTGGAACCAGGCCCCGGGACAACGCCAGGCGCACGCGGGCCCACAGCGACATCGCCTGCGCCGCCTCCACGGCCGTCGAGGTCGTCGCCTGGGTGGTCGTTGACGTCGTGGTCGTCGCGGCGCGGGCGGCATCGGCGGCGATCACCTGCATGGCCGCGGCGCCAGCACGTTCGGCGAGGCGGGCCAATGACGGCGACAGCGGCACCGCCGCGAGTGCTTCGGCAATGGCCCGGTCGGCGCCCGCCACATTGACGCGGTCGTCGACGGCGCTGCGCAACAGCCCGAACAATTCGACGTCGTCATCCACCAGATGGAGGAGTTCGTTGGTCTCGGATTCGTCGAGAGCGCCATCGGCGGCGGCGGCGGCGAGGGCGTAGCCACGTTCGCTGCGCTCGACGTGGGCGAGCACCTGCTCGGGCAAGCGGGCCAGGGCCGCGCTGACGACGGATGCCGGGGCGTTGGTGGCGGCACGGGCGACGGCGATGCACGTCAGGACATCCACGGTGGCGTTGACGCCGGCGTCGCGGTCGGCACCGCCGAGGACAGCCTCGAGGCGGTCATCTTGGGCGGCAGAGGATTCGCCGTCGGCCACCAGTTGGGCGAGGACGGCGGCGCCCTCAGGGGTGGCGGCGACGGCGTTTGCAGGCAGGCCAGCCAAAACGGCCCCAAGCAGATCTCCATCGAGGTCGCCGACGAGGTCGTTGCCCAGCGCAGCGACGACGCGATGCGTTGTGGCCATCTGCTCGGCGAGGGCGTCCAGCGCGTCCTGCAGCGCCGGGTCCTGTTCCAGTCGGGTCACCAGGGACCGTTCCTCGGTCGCACCGAGCTCGCCATCCAGGAAGGCGCTCAGCAGAGCCAGGGTGGTGGGGTCTTGCAGGTGGGACACGGCTTACTCCCCTCCAGGGGTGCCAGGCGTTGACGCGGACGGCGGGGTCTTTGGTGTCCGACGCCCCACCCCCGCTTCTTCTTCACTTGATTGGGCACCGGCTTCGAATTGGCTTTGCGAATCTGGATCTGATGACTCCGTCGTTCCGGCCGCCTTTGTGGGGCGCCCTTCGTCCACCGGTCGGCCAGACGGACCCATACCGTCGTCGATGCCAAGCACCGGTCGCAGGAGGCGCTGCAGGTTCTTTCGGGCGTGGAAGAGCCGGCTCATCACCGTGCCCTTTGGTACGCCGACGGTGGCGGAGATCTCCTCGTATGACATCCCCTCGACTTCGCGGAGCAGCACGATGGTGCGGTGGTCGTCGGTGAGCTGGGCCAGGGCGCCGCCAAGCTGGGCGCCCAACTGCTTGTCGGTGACATTGCGCAGGGGATTGCCCCCCGCCATCCGCGGCGCGTACTGGGCCTCGGCGTACAGAGAGTCCTCGTCGAGGTTCTTGGTAGCGAGGTCGTCGATGTCGGTCTTTTTGCGTCGGGCGTCCGAGCGCTTCTTGTCGATGCAGAGGTTGACGGCGATGCGGTACAGCCACGTCGAAAACGCCGCGTTGCCCTCGAAGTCTGGCAGCTTGCGGTGGGCCTTGATGAAAGCGTCCTGCACGACGTCCATGGCGTCGTCGCGGTCGCGCAGCACGCCGTAGGCGACGGAAAAAAGTCGGGCCTGGTGGGCCACGACCAGTTTCTGAAACGCCGCCGTGTCGCCGCCCTTGGCGAGGTCGACCAACTCGACATCGCGGGCCCGTTCCCTTTGACGCCGCTCATCGATGGTGCCGGCGGCCTGTTTGGCCTCCTGGACGAGCCGACGGGCCCGGGCCGCTCGCTCGGCGGGCGTCGCTGGGCCGCCTGCGGCGCCAACCGAGTCGGAAGTCGCCGGGGCGTCTTGTGTCGCCCCATCTGGTTGCTGCCCCTCGGTCACGTGCTGCCTCGCCTTGCCAGTGCGTCAGTCCGCAGTTCCCGCGCCAAACCGGCGCCAGAAGCGCACTATGACACGCATTTCGGGCCTCGCCACCACGGGCGTGGGTGCGGCACCCCACCGGTTCTGGCCAACGACGCCTGCACAGTCGGCACCGACGGGTTATGACCCTTCGACGCAGGCTGCCAGGCGCCTGTCAGCCGGAGCACCACGACCGATGGCCGACGCCCCTCCAGAGATCTCCCGGCAGCCCCGACGCGACGACGCGTCGACATTGACGTCCTCGCCGTCGCCGTCGCCGTCACCGTCGCCGTCACCGTCGCCGTCACCGTCGAACTTCAGCGCCGCCGAGGCCCTCACCACCGCCCTGGGCCTGGGTCGGCGCGTGCTGAAGCGGGCGGTCGTCGTCGAGGCTGCCGTCGCTGGCGTCACCGGCGTCGTCGCCGCCGCCCTCATCGCCGTCGTCATCATTGGCGCGGTGCCGTTTTCACAGGTCTTGCGCGTCGCGCTGGTGGCGCTCATGGGCGCGGGCGCGGTCGCCGGCATCGCCCACGTGCTGTGGCATCGAGGGCGGGTGCTGCGTTACGACGTTGTCATCGCCGCGCGTCTCGAAGAAGCGATGCGACGACGGGGCCATGACATTGGCGATGCCCTGCGTGGCGCGGTCGAGCTGCGCGACAGCGCCGTGGACGCCCGTCTCGGCCGTTCCCGCGCGCTGTGTGATGCGCACATCGCCCGCACCGTCGACGTCGTTGCTCGTGCGCAGGCGCGGGATTCCTTGACGGCCGTGGCGCTCGAGAGGGCGGTGCCGACGCTGCTGTTCACCGCAGCCATCGCTGGCATATGGCTGCTGTCGCTGGCGTCGGCCCACGACGTCGTTTTGACCCGTTTGGCTCGGCTGTGGTCCGCCGAAGCCGCCGCTGTCGCCTTGGCCGAGAGGGCCGCGGCCGAGCCGCCGTTGGTCACCGACATCACGCTGACGCTGCGCTTTCCGGCCTATATGGCCCGCGCCGACGAGGTCATCCCCGGTGCCGCTGGCGACGTCACTGCCCCCCGCGGCACCGAAGTCACCGTCGTGGGTCGTGCCGACCGCGGCGTCGACGGCGCGGCGTTGATTGTCACCGGCGGGCCCAAGGAACTGACGCTGCAGGCCGCCGTCGATGGCGACCGCAGCGTCCGCGCTCAGTTTACCGTCACGGCACCCGGGGCCTGGCGTTTCGTGCTGCGCAGCCGCGGCGACGAGCGCATTGACCCCGTCGCCCGCAAGATCCTCGTCAAGGCCGACGCCGCCCCCATCGTGCGACTCGAGGCCCCCGCCGAAGACAAAACGGTCCAGGGTGACGAGGAAGTCAAGCTCCTCTACGCCGCCGAAGACGACGTGGGCATCACCAGGGTGCGGGTGGTGGTCAAACGCCAGGGCAGCGCCCGCGAGGCGTACACCAAGGACCTCGCCGACGTCGCCACCGTGCGCACCACGGCGGGCAGCGGCTCCTTTCGCGTCGAGGATACCGGTGCCCGGCCCGGCGAAAAGCTCGCCGTCACCATCGAGGTCCTCGATAACGACACGGTGTCGGGTCCCAACATCGGACGTTCGGTCACACGGGTGTTGACGGTGTTTTCGGCGTCGGCACACCACAAGGAGGTCATCGACCGCCTCGATGCCCTGCTGGTGCAGATGGTCGAAATCCTCGGCGACGAACTCGAAGCCGCCATCGCCGACGTCGCCGACGCCCCGCTGCAGAAGCGCACCATCGAGCGGCACAAACAGTTGGGTCCCCGGGCCCAGGCCATGATGAAGGCCTTCGACGAAACCCTCGCTGCCGTCGCCGACGACACGCTCTTTGGCGCCGGCGACGACGGCGTCCGCCGTGCTCTCGCGAATATGCGCGTTGAGCTGGCCCGCGCGGTGGAGGCCAAGAGCGCGGCCGTCGAGCGGGCACCGCCCGTCGGGGACAAAGCATTGCCCCTCGGCATCTGGCGCCGCCTGGTCGATGGCCAACGCGTGCTCGTGACTCGCCTGGAAAGCGATATCCTCTACCTTGAAGACCTCTTGCAGCTGGAGAGGGTGCGCGAGGCCAAGCAACTGGTCTCCGACGTCAAGCAGGCCCAGCAGGATTTGAAGGCCCTGCTCACGCAGTTCAAGGAGACGGGTGACGACGCCACGCGCCAGGCGCTGCTGGAGGAGGTTCGTCGCATGCAGCAGCAGCTGGCGGCCCTGGCGGCCCGGCTGGGCGAGTTGCGCCGCGAGGTGCCCGACGAATTCCTCAACGAAGACGCCTTCAAGGCCGACGAGCTGTTCGACAAGGCCCAGACCCTCGACGAAATGATCGAGGAGGGGCGTTTGGAGGACGCGGCCAAGGCCCTGGAGTCGATGCTGGAGTCCACCGAGAAGATGATCGACGAACTCGGCGAGGCCGAGGATGAGGTTGGCGGCCCCGAGTCCAAGGCGCTGCGCGAGCAGGTCGAACGATTCGGCGAGGAGCTGTCGGCGTTGGAGGCGGCTCAGCAAGAGAGTCTCAGGGAGACCGAGGCGATCATGGATCGCGCCAAGACCCGGGCCGAAGAGCGCTTTGCGGGCAAGATGAAAGCAGCCCTCGCGGAGGCCAAGAAGAAGGCCGACCAGGCCCAAGACGCCCTGCAAAAAGTCGACGCCGAAGCCGCCGATTTGAACAGCTACGAAGAAGAAGACCACGACGCTGCCGTCGCCCGCACCGACGACCTCAAGCGGGCCCTGGACAGCGGCGACATCGACGACGCCTTGCAGGCTGCCGAAGAAGCCGAGAGCGCCGCGCGCAATGCCGAGGAATCCCTCAGCAGCCGTCAGCGACGTCGAACCGCGTTTACGTCGCCTGCGGCGAAGAAAGCGGCAGCGGCATTGTCGGAGGCCGCCGCGGCGTTGAGGGATGCCCGGGAGAAGCTCGACAGCGCCATGCCCGATGCCGCCGACATGCTCGACGGCAAGGATCGCGAAAGGCTCGCCAAGCAGGCCGACCGTCAGGGGCAGCTCGCCGAGCAGGCCCAGAAGTTGGCAGAGCAGATGGGCGAGATCGGCAAGCAAGCGCCGATTTTCGGGCCCCAGCACAGCGGACAAATGCAGGGGGCCAAAGAAGCCATGCAGCGGGCCCAGGAGCGCCTGGGTGGCCAGGCCCGAGCCAGGCCCGAGCGCGGGGGGCTGAGGCAAGGGCGGCAGGCCCAGAGTCAGGCCTTGCAGCAATTGCAGGGGTTGCGGGAAAGCCTTGAGCAGATGGGCAAGGGCCAGGGACAAGGGGGCATGCCCATGCCGTTGCCCAATGGTGGTTCGCCGGGTTCGGAGCGTTCCGAGCGAGAAGGGCGCGGCGGCCGCGACGACGTCAAAATCCCCGACGGCAGTGAGTTCAAGGTCAAGGATGCCTTCCGAAAGGATATCCTCGACGCCATGCGTGAGACCGCGCCCGGCGAATGGGCTGGCGAGGTCAAGCGCTACTACGAAGAGCTCATCAAATGATGCGTGCTGCGACTTCTGTTCGAGGCACGTCGGCCACCGGGCCCGGGCTCCCCCGCGCCGTGGACCTGGGTACGCATATGGGCAAGTACTTGTTCTTATTCCTGTTTCTGCTGTCGGCTTCGGCTGTGGCCCAGTCCGCTCCCGGTGCCTCCGTGGCGACGGCACCGCTGGCAGCGGGGGCC
>CAJBHN010000692.1 GCA_903952805.1 uncultured Myxococcales bacterium
AGCCCCCGCTCAAGATCAGCGATGCGGGAGGTCCGGTCACTGAGTTCGGCATCCTTGCGCTCAAGGACATTGGCAACTTCCAGCTCTCGTTGTTGGCGAGAATGCTTCTCCCCGGACAAGTCATCTCGGGTCGTCGCCAACTGCTGCTCGGTCGTGGCGACACGGTCGACCAGCCGGTCACGCTCTGCCGTCATACCATCGAGCGCTCCCTGCAGACGGGTCTCGGTACTGGCGAGTCGTTCACGGGTATCTGCAAGATCCTTCTCGAGCTCCTCTGCGCGTGCGTTCTCGGCAGCGTGGTCCATCTCCTCCTGGCCAAGCCGGGCCGTCAAGTCGCTGACGCTGCCTTCGAGGCGCTGCTTGTCATCGCGTAGATCGTCAATTGCCCTGTCTCGAACCTGGGTTTGCTCACGAAAAACAAGAGATTTCTTGTCGTCCATCGCGAACAGCGTAGCGGCGACCGCTTCACCCAACGCCGTCGCCGTTGAGAGGGCGGCCTCAAGCTGTGCGGCATGGGTCCGGTAATGATGACGCTCATCGCCCAGGCGAACGATCTCGGCCTCACTGCTACGAATGATCGTCGCCATTTCTGCGAGCTGTCGATGGCGGGCATCTTCCGTGCGTGAGAGAACAACCTGGTGCCTGCGCAGATCCTGCTCGAGGAAGAACAGCTGCTCGCGAAGGTTGACCAGTTCGCCCTCTGCCGCCCGACGCTGGCGACGCTCCAAGGCCATAGCACTCTGTACGGCGACCACCGTGCGTTCCTCCTTCACTGCGGCGGCGCACTCAACCTCGAACAGGTTGGTCAGGAGGTGCTGGTTCTTCGACTGCAACACGACGATCGTGTTGTCGCGATCGCGGAGCGCAGATCGAGCTTCACTTCGGCCGAGTTCTCGCTCACGAATTTGCGTTTCAAGACGCATGACCTCGTCGACAGAGCCCATGACCACCTTCCAGTGGTGCTGCTCGAAGTCGGCATAGGCCTTTTCCCACTCCAAAATACGGCTGGTGAAGTCCTTGCGTTCGGACGCGAGCTGGTCCTCAAGCTTTCGCAGCGCGGTCTTTTGACGATTGAGCTCGGCCTCCTTGCCCGCCACAGCCTGGATCAGTTCGGCCTCGTTGAGGGAATGCTGCTCGTACGTTTCGCCTATCTGCCGGCCCCATTCCGTCTCCTTGTCGACAAGGGTTGCGTTGGCGGCCTCCAAGTCAGCAGTCAGCTCGCTAATCCGAAGTCGGAGCCCTTCGATTTCGATGTCCTTCTGCTGAACCCGCGCCTCTTGCTGGCGAAGGTCCTCCTCACGGGCGCGCCACAGGCGGGACAGCTTTGCCAAGTCTCGCTCGCGCTCCTTGAGCTTGGTGCGAAGCAGCGCAAGCTTTCGGTCGGGTGTGTCGCCGATGGCAGAAGGAGCCGGCTCGTTGATGGGGGCGTCAGCATCAACATGCTGAATAGAGGAGAATACTTTCTCAACGAAAGTGAGGTCCTCTGCCGTGAGAACCGCATCCCCGGTGCCTCGCGGTCCGACCCGTGCGAGCTGACCAAGTGCCCGTAGTCCGGCCGGCGGCAATGGAGGCGGCCTTCCAGGATCCCTGGTTTCCGGGGCGACTGTCGCCGACTGTACATTCGTCGAATGAGTGGAGGGCACCGCGCGTGCAGCCGCCACCAGCTCGCTTCGGTCGGCAGGCAGCCGCAGGTACCAATCGGCGTGCACCCTCTGCTTTTTGTTCTTGTCGATCGCATCAGACGTGAGTTCGCTCGTCGTCAGAATAATCGACGTTATCGACGACACCGCCTTGATACGTGGGACCATGGCAAGGCCGGTCTGGCCGCCCTGTCGCTCGTGACGGAGCACCAGCACGTCCGGTGGACTCTGTTCGAGGGCAGCGACAAGGTCGCCCCCCGTAAAGACCAAGGTCTCGAAGCCGTCGTCCTTGAGAATGGCGGCCTGGCGTAGGGCCTCCTCTTGGTCGGGCTCGGCGATAAGGGCACGCTTCGTCATTGACCGGGCACTCTAACCGATGTTGAAGCCGCTGCGTCGACTCGTGACACATTGGCCGTCGGGGCGTCTTCCCAATGCGCGCAACCGCACCCAAACGCACATATGAGTCAGCCCTTTTGTGGTTCTTGTCCTGCTTGTGCTAGCACCAAGGTGTTTGACGTCGGCCGGTGGGCTGGATGTCCCTTTGGTTGGCGGCCACGCGGCAGCAGGGTGAGTTCATGGGCACACAGACGGTGATGTACGAGGCAGAGTACGAGCAGATCAAGAAGGTCTGCGATCGCCTCGTCCGAGAGGCCAACGCAAAGGTCGTCTTTCTTGTTGACAAGAATGGTCAGTTGATCGCTTCGTCAGGCGAAACGGCTCACTTGGACACGACAAGTTTGGCCAGCCTCACCGCAGGCAACATCGCCGCGACGGGGGGTATAGCCAAGCTCATCAACGAAAAAGAGTTCTCCCAGATCTTCCATGAGGGGGAACGGGATAATCTACATATATCAATAATTGGACAGCGAGTAATTCTTGTTGTGATCTTTGACCAGAGGTCGAGTCTGGGCCTTGTTCGCCTGCGCGTTCGAAAAGCATCCGAAGAGATTAACCAGATTTTCATAGTGATCACTCACAAGGCGGAGCAGCCAGGCTCCTCGCCATTTGCGGAAATCTCTGACGACGATATCGATTCTCTGTTCTCCAGTTGATGAGCCGCGGTAAGGTTCTCTCTGTAGATTTTATTTGGCGTGAAACATGAGCTTCATTAACTACTCTTCACGTGAAATAAATTGTAAAATTGTATACTACGGGCCAGGGCTCTGTGGTAAGACAAGTAATCTGCAGTATGTTTACAATAAGACGTCGCCTGATGCCAAAGGTAAG
>CAJBHN010000693.1 GCA_903952805.1 uncultured Myxococcales bacterium
GACGAGGGCCTCGGGGGCGGCGTCTTGTTGGCCGTCCACCGCTACGACAACGACAGCGAGGCCTTTCGCGACGACTTCGCGTTGCGGCTGTTTCTGACCTCCAGGTTTGTGCAGCGGCATGAAATCAAATGGGAGGGCATCGATGTCCTGGACCTGCCCCTGCGGGTGTGGGCGCGGTTGGGCTTTTACTCGACGGTGACGCAGAACTTCTGCGGCACCGGCAACGCCGTCAGCTGCGATGACGACAGCGCCAGAGCCGCCGCCCTCGACGCCGGCTTCGCCTCCGACAGCGCCGCCTTCGACGAATTTGTGCGCCACTACTACCGCACGCGCTTCATGCGCCCGCATGCCGACCTGCTGTTGCGCTGGCGACTCAACGATGCGCCCAAGATCGAATTGATGGGTGGCACGCGGCTGGCCTGGTACCTGCCGGGAGATTTCTCGTCGTCGGGCCCCTATCCTGGCAGCCTGTACGCCGAGAACTTTCCTGACGGAGAGGGGGGCTTTTCCAGCGTGTTGCAGCTGGGGGCCACCGTTGATCAACGAGACGTCGAGGCCTCACCGACGCGCGGCTTCTTCGCCGAGGCCTCGTTGCGGGGCGCCTCGCCCTGGTGGGGCAGTCGGTGGACCTATGGTGGCGGCAACGCGGCGGTGTCGTTGTATGTGCCGCTGACGTTTGGGCTGGTGTTGGCGAGCCGCTCCATGGGGGACCTGTTGATTGGCGATGTGCCCGTCGAGGAGCAAGCCCAGACCGGCGGCACCCGCGACCACACCGCCTTTGGTGGCCAATGGATCGGCCGGGGGCTGCGTGAGCATCGCGGTATTGGCAAGATCAAGGTCATCCAGCAGTTCGAGGTCCGCCGTGATTTTTTCGACTTCGCCATCTTTGGCGTGCGCTGTGATGTCGGCGCCGGCGTCTTTGGCGATGCCGGCTGGATCGGCGCCGACGTGGCCGACTTCGGCGGCGGCGTCATCGGCCGCGACGGCGTCCGCACCGACGTTGGCTCTCCCACCCGCATCTTGTTTGGCACCGGGGCCGGTGTACGTGTGTTGTTGAATCGAGCCCTCTTGATGCGCCTCGACGTTGCCTGGAGCCCGTTTGAGGCCATCACCCCGTCGTTCTACTCGCCGTTTGGATATCCCTTGTGAGCTTGCGCCACGTTCCACACGTTCCACACGTTCCACACGTTCCACACGTTCCACGCGTTCCATACGCTCCACACGTTCCACGCGGCTTCGCCGCGTTGGCCCTGGTGGCGTCGCTGGTGGCGTCGTGGCCCACCGCGGCTGCCGAGACCGATCCCTACTACGCGTGGTGGGCGCCGCCGAAGGACAGCACCACCAGCCTCAACGCCGCCATCGTTGACGCCATCGATGAAGGGCTGCGCAGCGTGAACCGCTGTGGCCATCCGGAGTTGCTGCGCTGTGAGGACGTCGCCATTCGCAGCACCGCCCGCCTCGACCGCACGGCGGGCTGGTTCATGATTGGTCTGACCCGGGCCTGGCCGGTGGACTTCAGTCCGGGCTCGAGCACCGAGTACGCCGAGCGCTTTGTGCCC
>CAJBHN010000694.1 GCA_903952805.1 uncultured Myxococcales bacterium
CGTGCCGTGAAGCGGAAAGCTCCACCCGGATTCCTGAAACGCCACCGGACCGTATCTGCCGCTCCAGATGGTGCGCCGGTTGGCGCGGTCGCGTTTGGCACGAGGTTGCCGTAGCGAAAGAGTCCCCGTGACGCATCAAGGCTCGTGCCGCCAACTTGGAGGTTCAACGGGACAGGATCACTATTGCAGATGGAGTTGTCGCGCGAAGCCGACACGTTGTTCGTCACGTCAGTGAACTCAACGTGCGCAGCAGCCAAGCCTTGCGGGAAGAATGACCGAATCGTCACATCCAGGTCAAAGCTGTTCACATCGCCACAGCCGAGCACAACTGCGCCAGCTGGCGTGGAGGGTGCAATGCATCCGGACGAACCGTTGCATTCAACTGCAAACTCAAAGGAATTGACCGCTGTAGCTGTCCCGCGGACGCCGTTCTTGTCTTCCGTGATCACGCTGAGTGGCTGCTCTATGAAGTTCCCGGCATCGTCTGGCACAAATGTCTTCAGCCTGACGACGCCAGCATCAGGGTCTACGAATCCCTCCAGCACGGCATAGGTCGTGAGGCTGCCTGCACCTTGCGTGGATTCCGCTTCACATCCAACAATCTGCGTCCCAACAACCAAGGAACACACAACGAGGGCCTGCTGCAGGTTGACTTTCATAGAAACTCCTTTTGGTCGCATCAGTCACCGAATCCGATTACGCCACCATCCGGGTCAATCGTCCCCGAAAAAAGCGTAACATTAATCACTTCAACTGAAGCGCCAAGTGTGGGGGGGCAGTACTCGTTCTTGTCGGCTTGCGTTCTCTGGATTTCGTCGTCTGCCATTGTCATCGGCTTCTCCTGGTACAACTTGCGGTCTAGCAGGCTGAGGTTTGATTCGTTTCGGCGGAGTGAGCACCGCATCCGGAAGCCGCGATACCGGGATCAAAACGGCGGAAAGTCTTTTCACCACAACCTGCTAGCGCGGTTTGGAGGCGGACCGAACCTCGTCGCGACGGCGAGCGGCCCTGGCGCCTCTCATACTCGCGAGCGCCGGTGCCGCCTCGGCAAGAAGGAACATGAAAGGTAGCACCACAACCCGCTGGCGAGCAAGGATGCCGAGGTTTGCAACAAAGCCACCATAAAACAGCGTCAAAATGAGCGTCAATGGCACAACCAGAAGCAGGAGCCGACTCTCCCGCCAACGCAAGAACGACCGCAGCGAGTGTCGCCGGTGCCACACCAACGCCCAGAAGACGACAACCTCGATTCCCGACAAGAGCATCAGCGGGTTCGTCACCTCCCAGAGAAATGGGCGGAGGCTCACGTTCACCGCCGCCATAGGAATTGCGACAACTCCGGTCGCCATGGCAATCTGAGAGCCTCCGGTCGCGGTTCGAGCAGAACGAGCTGCAACAAAATCGCCAACAGCAACTGCATCACTCCCCAAGCCCAGCTGACTCAACGCCTCTCGTGTCGTGAGGACCGCCAAAACCACGAGGAGGAGTCCTTGAAAGATGCGCGATGCCGTGAGTTGCTGAAAGGGCCCGAGCCAAGCGGCGAATCCGATCGCGACCGCAATCATCAGTGCAATGTGCGGTCGAATCATCATCGAAAGCGCAAGCCCAAGCACAACGACTGAAATTCGAAGACGGCCAGTCCCGCACCATCCGAAGACAACCAGGCCGACGGCGAGGAGAATAAGGCTCTCCTTACCTATCGATGAGGGCCAATACCATATGCTTGGCCAAAGAAGCACCAGATGCGCGAGCCTCTTTCCGTCGATTCTGGGACCGAACTCTCGAACAGCGCTCACCACAATGAGGATGAGGCCAAGCAGCGGAAACATCGAGAAGACAACGGACTCCGCGCGGATGCTTTCCCCGACGACAACAAGCACAATCGCAGACACACGTTGCACGAAGATGGTTCCCCAAACCAGATCGGAAGCGAAAAACGGACCAACGTCCCCACCTCTGATGGATGAGGCAATTTCCCAGCCTATGTCGTAGTACCGGAGCGCGTCGCCGCGCCCGTACCACACTTGAGCGACCAGCAATCGCAAGGCGCTCCCGGCAATCCGCGCAATCACAGCAAGCACGACGATTCTTCGAAACTCAGACGGCCAGGACGACGGCGCCGCGAATATAGCAAGCGCGAGGCAGAATCCCGACACGACGAGAAAGACAACGACGTCGTATGCGTCGAAGACGTTCAGCCGGCGGCCTGTCTCTCTCGGAAGAAGTCAAGATATCGCTCAGCGATCGACTCAATGTCGTATTCGGCGGCCCGCCGCCTTCCATTGGCCGCCATCGACGCCCGGAGCGGCGGATCGGCAAGCAATCGGTCGGTTGACGCCACCAACGCGCCAATGTCGCCAGACCCAACGACGCTGCCGGACTCCCGATCAACCACCTCGGCGACTCCGCCGACGTCGAAGGCTATTGGAGGGACCCCGCACGCCATCGCCTCGATGACCACAGCGGGGAGGCCCTCGGTAGCACTGGTCAGCCATAGCAAATCCGAAGCGCGCAGGGCGTCGCCAACATCGTCGCGAGAGCCAAGGACCCGGACTCTCTCAGAGAGGCCCCAATTTTGGACAAGATCCTGGATCTTGCCCCGCCATGGACC
>CAJBHN010000695.1 GCA_903952805.1 uncultured Myxococcales bacterium
GAGTCCGCCAGCGTTGCCGACAAGAAGAAGGCCGACGAACGCGCCAAACTCGCCGAGGACAAGCGCCTCGCCGACGAAAAGCGACTCGCTGACAGCAAGGTCGCCCGTCTGGCGTCCGCCAAGCGTGAACGAAGCTATCGACGAGAAGAGGGCGAGGTGGCCGTGCTGGCGACCCTGACCCCGGGGGCCGTTCAGAAAGATGGGCTCGTCGAGCTGAACCTCGATGTGTTCAAGCGCCTCGATGTGGCCGACCCCAAGTTTGGCAATCGCGAACCATTCCGCGATCTGCACCTGGTGGCCGTCGTCGTCGACCAGACCGGTAAAAAGAACGCGCGCACCAGCTACGCCGTCCACTCGCTGGGGGCCCCTGGCCGCTACGGTTTTCATTTCACACCGACTCGTGACGGCGTCGTGCAGGTGCTGCTGACTGGCGAAGCGGGCGAGCGCACCATCAACATCGCCATCCCGCTGCACGTGGGCGTGTGGCCGCCGCCGGACTTCGACGAAGAAGACAAAAAGCTCGCTGGTCAGTGAATCCGGCGCGAGCACCCCTTGGTGTCGCCCCTCCTCCTCGTCGACGATGCATCACCGCCCGGGATTTCCCATGACACGCCTCTGCTCCCACCTTGCCCTGCTTGCCGTGCTTTCCCTGAGCACCGCCACCCTCGCCGGCGAGCGGCCCCTCATCGGCGACGTCAATAACGGCGAACGCCTGCTGAAGGCCGCCTCCAGCAGCGCCAAGGTCGACGGCGCCTGGCTCAACCGCCTGCCCGACGCCGCCCTGGTGAAGCTCATCGAGCAGGGCAAGGGCGGCATGCCCGAGCTCGACAGCGAAAACGTCCTCGACGCCTGGGATGTCCTGGCTGCCCTGCGTGCCAAGAACACCGACCTGCGCGACCTGGGTCCCACCGCGTCCCACGTCTACCTGGCCGAGACCACCCTCGACGACAACGCCAAGGCGCGGTTGAAGGATCAGGCCAAGCTCGGCCGCATCACCGAGCAGCGTCGCGTCTTTGCCTTCTTCGACCTCGACAGCGGCGGCAAGGGCGTCGGCGCCGGCGACTTCGCCTACGTCACCAGCAAGGACAACAAGAAGCGCGACGTGCTCAAGCGCGACAAGAAGGTCGGCTACGCCGTGTTTCTGCCCCTGGCGGGCTTCCGCGACGGCCAGCACGAGGTCGCCATCGCGTTCGACAAGGACATGAAGATCACCGCCGCCGTTGTGCGGACGCCTGCCGGCGATGCCCCGGCCGACCTCAACCAGGCGGCCCAGCGCTTTGTCGGCAAGGGGGCGCGCGGCAAGTACGACGCCTTGAAGGCCGGCGGCGCCGGGAAGGCCATCTCAGAACTCACTGCCCCCCTGTCCGACGCCTATCTGGCCGCAGCCGAGGCCGTCTACATGTTCGAGGTCGACGAGCGCGACTACTTCGCCTTCGACTGAGTCACGGCAATGCACGCCGCGACGCACGCGACCAGTCGCGGACCCGGGTGTCCAGCACTGGCGTGTGACATTTCGGCAACGGGCCGTTGACGCTGGCGCTCATCCCAGCAGAATCGGCCCTCATCAGGAGTCCCCATGTTTGGCCGATCCGCCTCGCTCATCGCCGCCACCCTCCTCTGCAGCGCCACGGCCTTCGCGCAGGCGGCCGACCCGGCCGCCTTCTGCACCAAGTCCGGCTCGTGCCAGACGCCGCCGGACGACGCAGAGGCCATCGCAGACTGCGCGACGGTGCTGACTGGCCAAATCGCGACGGTCGCCACCAGCGACGCCACTGCGTGTGGGCCGACCGGCACCGCGCTCAACGCTCTGCTGGTGTGCCAGACCGCCGCTGCCGATTGCACGGCGTTTAGCACTGAGGCGGCCGCCGCAACCGCGTGCGTCGCCGAATCCGAAGCCTTGACCAGCCTGGTCCGCGGTGGAACCGACGCCTGCTTTGCCCCCACCGGCTGGAACTGCGCCGGATTCTTCTTCGGGGCACTTGACGGCTGCGACTGCGGCTGCGGCGTCGCCGACCCCGACTGCAACGGCGCCGGCCAGTCCGCCCCCGGTACCGGCTTCGGCGATGCCACCTGTGAGTACTGCTACGACGCCACCGGCGCGGAGCTCAACGGCGATGGTCTCTGCACCGATGCCCCCCCCGCCGAAGGCGAAGGCGAAGGCGAAGGTGAAGGCGAAGGCGAAGGCGAAGGCGAAGGTGAAGGCGAAGCGGAACCCGCCTCCGGCTGCCCCTTCAACGCCGCTGGCTCGTTCCCCGCCTTTGGCGCCCTGGCCCTGCTGGTCGTCGGCCTGCGCCGCCGCAGCTGAGTCGGTCTCGCCCCGAATGCTGAAAAAAGCCCCGCATCGCGGGGCTTTTTTCATGGCGGCGATGTTCAAGCCCTGAAATCGCGCCACGTGGCACGGTTTGCCGGTTCATGGCGGGACCGCTGCCGGCCCGGGCCAGCACCGGGCTCAGCGGGAGCGCAGGGTCAAGCCATACAGACCAATGCAGATGGCTTCGGCGACGTCGTCGCTCAGCGGGGTCTTGGGACGGGGAGCGCCGCTGTCGGCGATGGCGTCAAGGGCCACGCCGAACGAGGCGGCTTTGGCGTCTTCGCCGTGGCGCTGATCGCGGGGCAGCAGCAGGGCCTGGCGCCAGTCCTCGGGGCGGACCCGGTGGACGATGGCGCCCCTCTTCTCGGCCAGCTTGGCCCACAGGTCGCCCAGGTGCCGGTCCCCCTCCACGACAACGGTCGCGAGGGGGGCGGCGGCGTCGAGCAGGTGGGGGATGGCGACCTTGAGCCGCCCGAGCGACGCAAAGCGCTGAGAGCGGTACCAGCGCAGCCGGGGACGGCTGCCGAGGTCGAAGCAGGCAAAGCCCGCCCTCAGGCCCAGGTCGATGGCCAGCAGGCTGGGCAGGCGGTCGAGGTGCTCAGGCAAAGAGCGTGCTGATGGATTCGCCGGTGTGCACGCGCTTGATGGCCTCGGCCACCAGGGGCGCCACGCTCAACGTGCGGATCCGGGCCATGGCCGACTCGGGGCGGGCGGCGATGGTGTCGGTGACCACCAGCTCCTTGAGCGGGGAGCCCGCGATGCGCTCCAGCGCGGGGCCCGACAGCACCGCGTGGGTGGCGTAGGCAAAGACGTCCTTGGCCCCCTTGGCGATGACGGCGCGGGCGGCCTGGGCCAGGGTGCCGGCGGTGTCGACCATGTCGTCGATGATGATGGCGCGCTTGCCGTCGACGTCACCGATGATGTTCATGACCTCGGCGACGTTGGGCCCCGTGCGGCGCTTGTCGATGATGGCCAGGCTGCAGTGCAGGCGCTTGGCGTAGGCGCGGGCCCGCTCGACGCCGCCGGCGTCGGGAGCCACCAGCACGACCTCGTCACCGGCCTCGACGGTGCCCAGACCAAAGCGGACCTTCATGTCGGCGAGGGCGACGGGCATCGCGTACAGGTGGTCGAAGGGGATGTCGAAGTAGCCCTGAATCTGGCCGGCGTGCAGGTCCATCGAGATGACGCGGGTGGCGCCGGCCGTCGACAAGAGGTCGGCGACGAGCTTGGCGGTGATGGGGGCGCGGGGGGCCGCTTTGCGGTCCTGCCGGGCGTAGCCGTAGTACGGGATGACGGCGGTGATCTCGTCGGCGGATGCGCGCTTGAGCGCATCAATCATGATGAGCATCTCCATCAGGTGCTCGTTGGCCGGCGGCGCCGTCGACTGCAGCACGAAGGTGTGCTGACCACGGACGCTCTCGTCGATCTCCACCTGGATTTCGCCGTCGGAAAAGCGGGTCACCCGCGAGCGACCGAGGGGCTGCTCGACGCAGCGGCTCACGGCCTCGGCGAGGGCCTTGTTGGAGTTGCCGGTGAAAATCTTGATCTCGTCGCTGCGCATGCCCGCAATGTGCGCGCGGCAATGGCACTTCGTCAAAGACTTCAAGGCCGGCACCGGTGGATCCAGACCCGGCGGTCTCGGGCGCCGGCCACGCCGCGGTCGGCGGGTGTGGTAGCCCGTCTGACATGGCACTCCCGATCCTCTTCGCTGTCGCCCTCGCCGCCTCTCCCGCCAGCCAGGCCGGTCGTTCCGCCGCCGCCCCCACCGCCGGCCCCACCCCGGGGAAAGCCATGGCCGCGGCCACCGACGACGACGCCGGCACCGTCGACGCCGTCGACATCCGCCCTGCCAGCGCCGCCCTGCTCGCAGCCCACCCCACCGAGAAGGCCCGCATCGACCGGGGCCTGCGCCAGGTGCAACGCCTGTGGCGGCCCGACGATGGCGATGCCACCGCCCTCACCGCCTTTGCCTCCACGCACTTCGTCGTCGAGCGAGACCTCGACACGGCGTTTCACCGCTTCGAGAGGGCCCTGGAGCAGGTCGACGGCCACATGCTGGAGATCGGGCGCGAGCTGCGGGCCCCCGTCGAGCTCGACATGCCGGCCTTTGCGAGCCCGGCCCCCGTCGACGACCTCTTTGCCGGCTGGGATGCCTCCGCCCACGTCATCGACGACCTGTTCCACAACAAGGTCGCCTTCGCCGTGCTGCTCAATTTTCCGCAGACGACGCTGGCGGAGCGCCTCAAGCAGCGTCCGACGCGCCGGGGCTGGGCCGAGGCCCGCCTGACGGGTCGCTTTGCCCGCCGGGTGCCAGCCGCCGTCACCGCTCACCAGGCCGAGGTGGGGGCCGCCGCCGACAAATACATCGCGACGTACAACCTGTGGATGCACCACGTCCTCGACGAGCAGGGGCAGCGGGTGTTCCCGAAGGACAAGCGCCTCATCTCGCACTGGAACCTGCGTGACGAGCTCAAGGCCCAGTACGCCAATGGCAACGAGGGCACCAATCGCCAGCGCGTCATCGTCAAGCTGATGGAGCGCATCGTCGACCAGAGCATCCCGGGCGCCGTCATCGACGCCCCCTGGCTCGACTACAACCCGTTCACCAACACCGTCGCGCTGGCCCCGACCGATACGGCCGAGAAGCCCGCGCCGTCGTCGGCCACCACGGCCGCACTGGCCCGCACCGGCAGCGCCGATGAGGTGCTGCAACCCACCAACCGTTACCAGCAGCTGCTCGCCCAGTTCCAGGCTGCCAGCTACGCCGACCCGTATTCGCCGCTGACGCCGACGGCCATCGCCCGCTCCTTCGAGCTGTCCCGCGAGCTGCCCGAAGAGCGGGTGCAGAAGCTCTTCCTCGAGGTGCTGCAGTCGCCGCTGGTGCCGAAGGTCGCCGCGGAAATCCAGCGGCGCCTGGGCCGTCCCCTCGAGCCCCAGGACCTTTGGTACGACGGCTTCAAGGCCCGCTCGAGCATCAACGAGGCCGACCTCGACGCCATCACCCGCCAGAAGTACCCCGAGGCCAACGCCTTCAAGGCCGACCTGCCCCGCATCCTGCGCGACCTGGGCTTCGCCGACGAGCGCGCCCGCTGGTTGGCCGACCACGTTGTCGTCGACCCCGCCCGCGGCGCCGGCCACGCCCTGCAATCCGCCCGCCGTGGCGACGTCCCCCACCTGCGCACCCGCATCGAGGCCGGCGGCATGGACTACAAGGGCTACAACATCGCGGTCCACGAACTCGGCCACAACGTCGAGCAGCTCGTGTCCCTCTACGACGTCGACAGCACCTTGCTGCAGGGCGTGCCCAACAATGCCTTCACCGAAGCCATCGCCTTCGTATTTCAGGCCCGGGACCTGCCGTTGCTCGGGCTGTCATCGTCGTCGGCCTCGGCCTCAGCCAGCAAAATCGAGAGCGTGTTGGCTGACTTCTGGGCCACCTGGGAGATCGCC
>CAJBHN010000696.1 GCA_903952805.1 uncultured Myxococcales bacterium
GAGGTCAACACCCCCACCGTCGTCGGCAAGTCTTGGTGGAACGAGGCGCTCAAGCTGTCCCGGGGAGGAGACGCCCGCCGCAACGCCATGCTCATCATCGGCGCCGGTGCCGCCTTCACGGTGCTGCCGCCGCTGGCCTCGGCCGTCTTTGGCGACGACGACGACGACGAAGTGTCCACCACCACCCTGCGCAAATCTGCGCTTGACCTGCAGCGTCAAAACGGGTGGAGCTTTGGTGTGGCCGACGAAGCGCGCACCCTGCAGTTCGTCGGCAGCGTCGCCGACCCCACCTTTCGCCAGCGATTTTCGCGACTGACCAGCGATCTTGCGCCCAGCAACCCGCGCCACCAGTCGATGTTTGTGCCCACCCTGTTTCAGTCGCTGAGCGAGTCGCCACCGTCGGCGCCCAGCACCGAAGATGCCGTCCACACTGGCTTCGTGCCCCTCGCCGACGTCATCCAGCCCGTGCAGACCGTTGCCATGGCCAACGCGGCGGTCGACGCCAAGTGGCTGCGCTCGGCTTTCAACGCCCGAACCGGAGGCTTCGCTGTCATCGTCGACCTGCCGGGCCCCGAAGCGGTCGCCTTCGCCGCCGAGCTCGCCGACACGTTTGACCCCGTCTTCCTGTTCGACAACTGGCCCCACCCCCGTGGCGTCGTGCCAGCCCACATGACGCTGGCTGCGGCGGTGGCCCTGCAGGACCGCTTCGCGCAAGCCAAGCTGACGCGGCCGACGTCGGCGCCACCGCTCTTCGTGCTCGATCGCAACCGCCTCGCCCCCTACACCGACGAGGCCAACCAGTTCGACAACCGCTCGCTGGCCCGTCTGCCGGGTGCGGCCGGCCTGCAGGCGATCGGGGTCAACCGGGTTTTGTACGTCGCCCCCTTCAACGGTCGCGTCATCGACAGCGACGACGTCAACGAAGACCTGCTGTTCTACGGGGCCAGTGGCCTCGACGTCCGAGCTGTGCAACTCGCAGACTACTACCTGGCCGGCTCCGCCGACGCCGCCGCCGACCTCTTCGCCTCCCGGTATGGGCTGCCGCAGACGCCGCCGCCGCCGCCGGCTGCGCCCACGCTGTCGTCGTTGTGGGTGCCCACGCCGCGCGCCTCGGCGTTTTCGGGCGGCCAGCAGGCATCGATGGCCCCGTCGCACCCCCGGCCGGCAGGCTTCGGCGAGGTCCCCGTCGTCATCAACGCCGCCTCCGGCCTGATGATGGGCGCGCTGCTGTACCGGGCCGGCTCCTGGAACCAGCGCTCTGGTTCCTCGAATCGCACGTCGTCGTCGTCGTGGTCCTTTGGAGGTGGCTGATGGCTGAACTGCCGCGTTCATTCTTCTCGGTCGAGCTGTGCTTCTCGTTCACGCAGGCCATGCGGGTCCATGACGAGGTCCGTCGGGTCTTGGACCGGACCGCCGACGAGGCGCCTCCCAGCCTCAAATGGAGCAATCACCGGGCCATCGCCGACGTGCTGCTGTCCTCCATCGATTCCGCGTCCCGTGGCTGCTGGGAATACATGGACGACGACACCAGCGACGTCATGTGGGACGACTGGCTGCTGCCCATGACGGATCGCAGCCGTCAGCCCATCGGCCGGGAAGCTGGCGGCTGGTTCACGATGACGATGATGATGCAGGCAAAGAAAGGCACCGCCACCGACCAGGTGCTGGCGCGGGCCTTCTCGGGCGCCGGCAACGCCCTGTGGACCCGCGGCACCTTCGCCACCATGCTGCAGGCCATCCCGGCCGTCAGCTTCAGCAACGTCGTTCGCGATGCCCTCTACTTGATGCCCAGAGACACCAATTGCGGCTTCACCGACGAGGAGCTGGAGCTCGAGCGCATGAGGTACCTGCGCGTGCTGGGCTGAGTGGACGACCCGCAGCTCAGCTCCGTTCCGCTCAGCTCCGCTCAGCTCAGCTCCGCTCAGCTCCGAGCACCTCGCTCCCCGCCTGAGCTGACGCACGCTTCGCGACGACGAGCGCGAGGTCGACCGCGGCTCAGCCGTGGAGCGCCAGCGTGCCCCGCCGGGCGCGCAGGATCACGCCGCAGTGGGCGCACACGATCGCCGTGCCGCGCCCGGGCTGGAGCGCGCCCCCGCAGGCAGGGCATGCCCGCGCGCCGATGTCGACGGCGACCAGACTGACGAGCTCGCCCCGCTCGCGATCGATCAGCACTGGCGCCCCGCCGAGGCGCTCGAACCGCGCGAGCACCCCCGCGACGTGATCGACCGAGATCCCGAGGTGCGCGGCCAGCTGCGCTCGCCCGATCCGGCCCTGCAGCGCCACCGCGGTCAGGACCTCGCCGAGCAGCGCGCGGTCGTAGCTGGCGACGCCGGGCCCGAACTGCACGAACCGCAGCTGGAACCACGCGTGCACGGCGACCGACAGCAGGTAGAACAGGGGGAGCGCGAGCAGGACAATCCCGCTGAGCGGCACGTACTCCAGCCACCGCACGTGCAACCGCCAGCCGAGCTCGGAGACCAGCGCACACGCGAGGTACGCCCCACCGATCCACGCCACGATACGGCGCGCCCCGCGGTAGTCGTCGCCATGCCGCTCGCGGAACACCCGCCACAGCTCGCGGCGGGACAGCGGCAGGACGTCACCCGCCGCGACCGCATCGAGCGCCGCGCGCGCGGCCGCGAGCTCGACAGCGGCGGGCAGCGGCGCGAAC
>CAJBHN010000697.1 GCA_903952805.1 uncultured Myxococcales bacterium
CGTGGCGCTGCCGATCGTGGCGCTGCCGATCGTGGCGCTGCCGACCGTGGCGGGCCCCGTGGTCCGCGCCCGGATCGCTCAGGCCCCCGTGGTCCTCGTGACGGCGTCGCCGCTGCCAAGACGGAATCTGACGCCGCCCCCGCCTCCGCCGCCGCCCTGCGGCCCCGCGACACCCGCTCCTTCAAGGAGCGCCGCGCCGACGAAGGGCTCGAGAAGCGGGCTCGCCGCGAGCACGAATGGGACGAAGCGAAGCGCTGGCGCGGTCGTACCGAGGCGTTGTTGGCCGCCGGCAAGTCCGAGCAGTTCCAGGCCACCCGCGGCTGGGTCATGAAAGAGCGCCTCGACAACAAGGCCATCACCGACGCCGCCGAGCGCTTCTTCTTCACCACCTGGCTCGGGGCCTTGTCGCACCTCACCGTCGAGCCCGACGTGCGCGCCATGCTCAGCGAAGGCAGTGCCGGCATCGTTGCGTTCATGGGCTACAACGGCCTGGAGCACGCTGTGGTGCCCAAGGACGTCGCCATCGACGTTCGCGCCATCAAGCCTGAATGGATGCGCCATTTGATTGGCATCACCGATATCGAGCCGGCGCTGGTCAAAGCCCCGACTCCAGAGGGTGACGCTGAAGCTGGCGCCGAGGGCGAGGCTGCCTCGGTGATCGAGGTGGGCCCTGGCGACGACGTGGATGCTGCTGCGGTGGGCGTGCTGCACAGCGTCCCCGTGCCGCTCGACGGCGCCGTGAACGGCGAAACTGACGCAGCGGCGGGAAACGACGAGGCCGGCTGTGGCACGGCGTCCGACGGCGCTGATGCGTGAGCCGCGGCTCGCCGACGCGGTGCCATGACCGCGTCGTCGACGTCGCCGTCGGGAGATTCAGGACTTGCCGCGCCAGGTGTGTGATGGGCGCGGCAGCATCGACGCTGTTGGCGTGGTCGGCGCCGACGTCGGCGTCACGACCTTGGGGCGCTGCAGATGCACTTCACGGCTCACCCGTTCCCGCAGCAGCGTGACGAGTTTGTCGATGCGGCGCCGCTCCCGATCGGTGTCGACGACGAAGCGGACGCCAAAGCCTTCGCGGTCGGCGCTGCGACGGTGCCAACAGACCACCGCTTGCAGCGACAGCCACGAAAACAGGGTGCCGGGCCCCTTCAGCCGCAGATGCAGGCGTGTGCCAATCGATGGCAACTGGTCCACGAGCAGGAAACAGCCGCCGCTGCTGACATCGTCGGTCTGACAGACGACGTCACGGCCATCGACTTCAACCTTGGCTTCGACGTGGACCGGGAGGCGACGGGCATCGCGTTCAATGTGATGGACGTCGCTGCCCTCGACAAAGGCCAGCAGCTGCACGCGTGCGGCGTGTTCACTGGCGAGAAAGGCCAAGCCCAAACCGGCAGGTGCGCTTCGTCGCCCGCTGGCCCTCTTCCACTGGACCTGGGCGCGAATGCGAAACCGCACTTCTTCGGCGAGAAAGTGGATATCGAGTTCGACCTCATCACCGGGGGAGACGTCGGCTTCGCCAGGGACAAAGAGCCCGCCCGGCTCTTGCTGGAAGGACTGTTGTCTGAACGCGGCGCGATTGCGCAGCGGCAAGAGCAGCAGTGGGCGTGACGCGATCAAGGGCAGGGTGGGCGCTCCGGTTTCGATTGCGACCACTGTAGCCCAATCGCCGCACCTTGGGCCTGCAGGCCACATCAGAACCCGTCAGGGCCCGTCAGGCCCCGCCAGGGCCCGCCAGGGCCGTCAGGGGGGCAGCTGCTGGACGTCCAGGCGCAGGCGGGACCGCTCTTGGCCGCGCTCGTCGAGTTCGGCGACCACGGAGCACACAAAGGCCTTGCCGCCCGAGACGGCCACGTCGGCGTAGAAGCCGTTGGCGCCCGCTCCCAGCACGGTGGTGGGTGCGAAGGCCGAGCCTTCAAGGGTGGCAAAGCGCAGATCGAGGTTGGAGGCGTCCTGGTAGACGACGACCTGGCGGGCACCGTTGGGCGCCATGCGGGCGCCGGCGCCGACAAAGTTGCTGCCTGAGCGGGCCGGGTCGCGCAGCTGGTCGGCGACGGCATAGCTGCCGCCAAGACCCGGGGTCGCCCTGGGGCCGCGCCACAGGCGCAGCGTGTGCCGGGTGGCGTCTTCGTAGGCGACAAAAAGGTCGTCGCCGACGAGTCCGAGGGCGGGGAAGCGACCGACATCGCCGCCAAGGCGGCCAGCGGTCGCGTCGCCGTCGATGACACTGATGGTGGCGGTGTCGGCGGCAAAGCGAGCCACGCGGACGTCGCCGTCCTGGCCATCGTAGTAGGCAACGAGGGCGTCGGCGCCGTCCAGCAGCAGGTTGGTGTGCAGGCCACGTCCACGGGGCATCTCGGCGGACTCGGGGCGGACGGCGGGGTCGACGACGAAGGCGCGGGCGTCGACGACGAAGAACTCCCAATCAGCGGCCGACTGCGGCACGGGGGTGCGCGAGCGGGCCAGTTTGACGCCGGTGGCGGGGCCATCGACCCCGTTCAACAGCGTGTTGTGGGCCAGGTAGCTGATGAGGATGGTGCCGTTGCCGAGTACCTTGGTGTCGGTGAACGTGCCGACCTGACCGGTGGTGGCGCTGGCGGCGCCGTCGACGACGTGGGTGTTCCACACACCGACGGGGCCTTCGATGGCGACCTTGAGCGCGTTGTTGTCGACGTCGTGGTAGGCGATGCGGGCGAAGCCGGCGGCGTCGGCGGCGATGCTGGTGTGGGTGCCGACGTTGGCGCCGGGGGCGCGGACACCGCCGCGGGCGCCGGCAGGGTCTCCGGTCGGGGGTTCGGCGGGGACGCCGTCGACGTAGTCGATGGCGGTCTGGGTGCCGTCGCTGTTGTGGCGGACGACGACGAGGTCGCCGAATTCAGCGTCGTAGGCCGAGACCATCACGCTGGTGCCGGTGACGACGATGCGGGCGTAGCGGCCGATGCGCGTCGGCACCACGGGTGGCAGCGAGACGCATTCGCAGGCCAGGGGGCAGCAGGTGGCGCCAGTCATGGTGGCTTCGTCGGTCAGGATGCGCAGGCCGTCGACGCAGGGCTTGCGGCAGGAGGCGTCGGCCGCGCCTTCGATGGTGGGCAGATCCTGGCAGGCGTTGGTGTTGATGTCGCAGACCGTGCCGTCGGGGCAGCCGCCGTTGCAGGGCGGGGTCACCACACAGTGGTTGCTGAAACACGTGCGACCAAAGCCGCAATCGCCGTCGCCAGCGCAGCTCTCGTAAATGCAGGTGGGCACGGGCGTGCCGCCGCCGATGGAGATGGTCGCGCAGACCTGGGCGGGGTCTTCGCAATCGGCGCTGGTCTCGCACTCGAACTCGGGGTCGAGGAGGCGGGGCAGGCAGAGGTTCAAGTCGGTGCGGCAACGATTGCCGGGACAGCAGTCGCTGTCGACGCTGCAGCCGCCGATGTCGCATGTGCCGAAGCGGAATTCGTCGCCCTCGTCGCAATCCTGGACGGCGCAGACCGCCTTCTCCGGCACGAGCACCGTTTCGGTGCAGCAGGAGTCACAGCCGGCGGCGACGGCGGCGAAGAGAGAGACGAAGAGCGCGGCCCGGTTCAGGGTGCGCTGCAGATCGGTGGACGACGACATGGGGGGATGTTTGCCCTCCCGCCACGACGCTGCAACTGCTCAGGTTGTTTTGGGCAACTTCGGCCGCTGGAGACCCGGGACTTGACGACGCCGTGCCGTCGCGTGCTGCACCGCGTCACCCGACCTCGCCCGCCTCAGTCGAGATCAACCCAGGCCGGTCGCGGCGGCGGCGGCAGTCCCCGGCGCCCAATGTCCTCCACCATGGCCTGGAAGCCCTGCCGGTGGTTGGCCACCACGATTTGCGGCGTCGGCGGCGGCTTGAACCAGTTGATGGCGGTCAGGACGCGGCGCACCAGCACATTGTCGATGACGACGACGTTGAGGGCGCAGCGTTCGAGTTGCCCGGTGCTCAGGGTGGCTTGCCAGGCGGCGATGTGGCGCACCACAGCGTTTGGCGGTGGCTCGCCCCGGGCGTCGCTCAGCATGTACAGGATAACGCCCTCACGTTGGGCCCGCAGCATCGCGGCCGTGTACCAGGCGGCGAAGGCGTCAAAGGACTCGATGGTGGCCGGGGCGACCGCGCTGCGGAGGATGGGCCAGGCGCTGTCGTCGAGCACAATCGGCATGCGTCGGAGTGTAGCAGGCTGCGTTGAAAATGGCCGTCGGCAGCGTTGAGCCGACTCCGGCGTCGACCCACCAACAGGCCGTTTTCGCGCGGCCCATTGATCATTCGCCGAGGTAGGCTTTGCGAATCTCCTCGCTGGCCAACAGGTCCCTACCCAGCCCCTCCATGACAACGGCCCCCGTCTCCAAGACGTAGGCGTAGTGGCACAGACCCAGGGCCAGATGCGCATTTTGCTCGACCAGCAGGATGGAGACCCCTCGTTCGTTCACCATGCGCAAGATGGCGAAGATCTTCTCGATGACCTGGGGAGCAAGGCCAAGGGACGGTTCGTCGAGCAGCAACAAGCTTGGCCGACTCATCAGCGCGCGACCGACGGCGAGCATCTGCTGCTCGCCGCCCGAAAGGGTGCCCGCCCGCTGCTGTCGACGTTCCAGCAGGCGTGGAAAGAGGTCGAAGGCCTGCTGCCGATCCTGCTCAATGCCACTCGTATCCCGGCGCAGATAGGCGCCAAGGCTCAGGTTCTCGTCGACGGTGAGATTCAAGAATATGCCCCGACCCTCGGGCGCGTGGGCCATGCCCAATGGGACGAGTTCATGGGACTTCTTGCCGGTGATGGCCTTGCCCGCGAGGGTGATGGCCCCCTGTTTGGGCTTCAACATGCCCGAGATGGCCCGCAGGGTGGACGTCTTGCCGGCGCCGTTGGCGCCGATGAGGGCCACGATTTCGCCCTTGCCCACCGACAGCGACACCCCCGTCAGCGCGGTGATGGCGCCGTAGGCGACGTGGATGTTGTCGACGTTGAGCAGGGGTTCGCGCGCCTGTCGGGTGCCGGTGCTCATGCCTGCAACTCCTTGCTCTCGACGCCGAGGTAGGCCTCGATGACTTTGGGATTGCGTTTGACCTCTGCGGCCGTGCCGGTGGCGATGATCTCGCCGTGGTCCAGCACCGTGATGTGCTCACAGATGCCCATGACGAGCTTCATGTCGTGCTCGATGAGCAACACGCCAATCTCGAAGTCGTCGCGCAGCTTCTGGATGAGGGTCATCAGCTCGGCCTTCTCGCGGGTGTTCATGCCGGCGGCCGGCTCGTCGAGCAGCAACACCTTGGGCGACGTCGCCAGCGCACGGGCGATCTCCAACCGTCGTTGCTCGCCATAGGGCAGGTTGCGGGCGAGTTCATCGCTCCGATGGCCCAGGCCCAGCACGTCGAGGATGCTTTTGGCGCGGTCGTCGATGCGGGCTTCGTCGGCCTCAAAGCCGCTGGTCTGCAAGAACGTCCGCCACCAGTCGAGGTAGTTGCCCCAGGCGTCTCTGGCGTGGGCGACGAAGAAGCGACCCTCACGGCGGTCGTCGTCGCTGCGCCGGCGGGAAAACATCGACGTCGGCGGGCGGTCGTCGGCCAGGCAGCCGACCTTGACGTTATCGAGGGCCGACAATTCTTTGAACAGGCGAATGTTCTGAAACGTGCGCGCCAGCCCCGCCCGGTTCACCTGGTGGGGCAGGCGACCGTTCATGGGCTCGCCGTCGACGACGATGCGGCCCGAGGTCGGGGCATAGACGCCGGTCATCACGTTGAAGGCGGTGGTCTTGCCGGCGCCGTTGGGGCCGATCAAGCCCTGCAGGTCTCCCTTTTTGACGTCGAGAGAAAACGACGACAACGCCGTCAGCCCGCCAAACTGCATGGTGGCTTGTTCAACGTGCAGCAGCGAGCGCTGGCTGCTGGCGGCGCTGGTTGAATCGCTCATGAGCGACCTCGTCGGCCTTCGAAGAGGCGTTTGAAGGGGCCCATGTCCCACAGCTCGCGGGTGCCAAAGAGGCCCTGGGGGCGGACCAGCATGATGACGACGAGGAGCAGGCCGTAGATGGGCATGCGGATCTGCTCGACCTTTTGGGCCATGGAGCCGTCGCCGGTGACCTGCAGAAACAGCGAGCGCAGGGCCTCGGGCAACAGCGTCAACACCACCGCCGCGATGACGGCGCCAGTCGTGCTGCCGAGGCCGCCAGCGACCACCATGACGACGACCTCCATCGACTTGACGAAGGTGAACGACGACGGGGCCACGATGCTTTGGTAATGGGCAAAGACGCCACCAGCGAGGCCGGCGAAGAAGCTGGCGACGACAAAGGCCCGCACCTTGTACGCGGTCGTGTTGACGCCCATGGCTTCGGCGGCGA
>CAJBHN010000698.1 GCA_903952805.1 uncultured Myxococcales bacterium
CCAACCTCCACCGCATGGTCCGCGACCACGTCGAGAAGTTCGATGTGGTGCTGCTGGACTGCCCGCCGGCGGTGGAATCCCCCGCGACCCAGTCGGCGCTGTTGATCTCGGACCTGGCCCTCGTGCCCGTCATCCCCCGGCCGGGCGAACTGTGGGCCCTCGAGCGCCTCTTTCAGCTGCTGGCCGAGATGCCCGAGCTCAAGGCGCGGATCTTCCCCACCATGCTGCAGAACACGACCCTGATGGCTGACGCGCTCACCATCCTGGGCGAGACCGTCGTCCCGCTGACGACGTCGTGCTTCACCGCCCGCGTCGCCTACGCCCAGGGCATGGCCGTCGGCGGCACCGCGCTGGACCGCAAGGACGCTGTCGCCCGCCAGGAGGTGGAAGCCCTGGTCACCGAGGTGTTGGAGCTGGTCGATCTGCCCAAGCGCAAGGCGAAGGAGCCCAGGGCCAGCAAGGCCCAAAAGGCTCCCAGGGCCGCGAAGGCGGCGTCGACGGCAACCCTCAAACAGGTCGGGTGAACGAGATGGCCAAGCCTCCCCAGAAGAACATCGACGTCAAGCGCCACGCCCAGCTCTCGGCCCTGCGCAGCTCCCAAAACGCCGAGCGTTCCACCGTCGCCACCCAGCCCTCGCCCATGGAGGCCCGCTTTGCGCGCGCCGACGCCCTCGTCGGCGTCGATGGCCCCGGCGGTCCTGGCGGGTCGGGCCTGCCCACCCGGGTCGACAGCACGATGGCCCTCGACGACATCGTCGCCCGCGAGAGCGATTTGCGGCCCTTGCGCCCCTCGCATGTCAAGGACCTGGCGGCATCGATCGCCACCGTTGGCCTCATTCAGCCCCCCGCCGTCGACAGTCGCGGTCAGCTGCTGGCGGGTGAGCATCGCCGGGCCGCCCTGGTGCTGCTGCGCGATGTGTCGCGCAACCACGACGCCGTCGTTGCCGCCTGGCCCGAGCTGGACCCCGACGACCACGACCGCATCGCCGCCGGCTGGACCAGCCAGGGCTTTGACCGCGGCGTGCCGGTGCGGCGCATGCCCTTTGACGCCGAAGTCGACCGCAGCCGGGCCCTCGCCGTCGAGGCCACCGAAAACGAAAAGCGCTCGGACTTCTCCAAGGAGGAGGTCCGCGCCGTCGTCGAGAAGCTCAAGTCGGCCGGCTTCCGCGCCACCGTCGGCCGCCCCAAGAAGGGTGAAAAGGCGTTGTCGCCCCAGCTCGCCATCATCTTTGGCAAGAGCCAACGGCAGGTCTTCAACTACCTGGCCGAGCTGCGCGGGGATGCCAGGCCAGCAACCCCGCCGGCCAAGCCCAGGATCGATCCCATGGCCGACCAGCTGCAGGGGGCCCTGGGCCTGCCGGTGCTGATCAAGCGTCAGAAGAACGGGCAGGGCAAGGTCGAGCTGTTGTTCTCGTCCGAAGAGCAGCTCGAGCAGCTGCTGGGGGTCCTCGCCAGCCGCCGTCTCTGACGCCCTGAGCCCGCCGGATGATCAGTCGTCGCTGTCGTCCACTTCGGCGTAGTTCTCGAGGTCTTCGTCGAATTCCAGGCCGAGGAACATGCCGACGCCTTCGACGACGACGGCGGTGATCATGTCTTCGAGTTCGTCGTCAGCCCGGCACAGCGTCTCGAGGCTGCGCTGGTAGACGACCGCCGCGGTGGGTCGGTGGCGGAATGGGTCGCCGCTGCCGGGTTCGCGCAGGGGGCCGTCCAGCAGCAGCGGCGTCTCGGGTGAGCGCTGCATCGCATCGAGGCGGCTCACGTCGGCGTGCTCGACGAACTGCCAGGGCAGGCCTTGCACATAGCCGCGCAGCGGATGCGGCAGGTCGGCGACGGCACCATCAAAGCGAGCCTTGAACGCCCGGGGCGCCAAGCGGGGTGGCTGCCCCTGGTCG
>CAJBHN010000699.1 GCA_903952805.1 uncultured Myxococcales bacterium
CAGGCGATCGACAGAAACGCCGACCCACAAGCGGTCAGCAATCGCTTCGTCGTCGTCACTCCCAAGAGTCAGGGCGCGAAAACCAGCTTCCACATCGCGCAAGGTGCTCATGGCGGGACTCCGTCGACGATCGCCTGCAACCGACGAAGCTCGCCAAACAGCTCGGGCAGCGGCGGCATGTGGTGATCGCGTTCCAGCAGGACCGGAGGCAACGGCAGCCCCCTTTGGCGCATCGTCGTCAGCGTAAAGTCCAACAGATCGAAGACCGGGTCGATGATCGGCGCCCCGTGGGTATCGATCACGAGGGTGGGGACGCCGTCGTCGTCGACGGCTTCGACGTGATGCCCCGCCATATGAAACTGCACCACCCGATGCAGCGGCAGCCCCGACACAAAGGCCCGTGGGTCGAGGCCGAAGTTGACAGCGTTGACGTAGACGTTGTTGACGTCGAGCAGCAGCCCGCAGTCGGCGGCATCAACGACGGCGCTGATGAAGTCCCATTCCTGCATCGGCGTCTCGCCCACGGGCATCGGGGCCCGCAGGTAGGCCGACACGTTTTCGACCGCGAGGGGCAACTCCAAGCGATCGCGAACGGCGCGGATTCGAGCGGCAGACCGCTCGACCGCCTCGTGCGACAACGGCAACGGCAGCAGGTCGTGGCTCTCGCCGCCAGCGATATGGGTCAGGCACAGATGGTCCGAGTACCAGCGGGCCCCGTGTTGCGCGAGGAACCCGCGCAGCGCCTGCAGCAGGTCTTCGTCGATGGGAGCGGCTCCTGACAAATCACCGCACAACCCGTGACTGACGACAGGCCAGCGCTCCGAGGCCATCGCCAGCAAGCGTCCGCGACGACCGCCGACGCCGAGGTAGTTCTCGGGGGCAATCTCGATAAAGGACATGGGCGGCGCTGCCGAATCGAGCATCGCCTCGGCGATGGCAGCGCGAAACCCCAAGCCGACCTTGCCATGCAATGGATGCGGGGACAGCAAAGGCGAAGGCCCGGTCATGGAGAACCTCGTCAACGCATCGTCGTACGCGACGACGCGGACGTCATTTCAACAATTGGTCTGGCTCGACTGCTGCGACGCCGGGAGCTGCACGGATGGTTGCTACGGCCGCGGGGCTGACTTCGATGGTCGCCTGCCCCGACATCCACCAGCGCGACAAGACCTGGCCGCCCACGCTGCCCACGACCATGTCCAGGTTGGCCTGGGCTGCAGCAGTCTCGGCGCGCTTCCTGGCGATATAGGCGGAGACTCCTGCCGGCGTCTCCCGCTGGATGGTGCGGAACTCTTCAAGGTCAACGGGGCCGCCGAGCATGGTGACGACGTAACGACCGCGCCCCTGGGTGCCGGACACGGCCGCAGGTGCCGCTGGCTCATCGGGACAGCCGATCAGGGGCATGATGGCGCACACCATCATCACTGCCACCAGGGGCATCGTCACTCCAAGCCGTCTCGACTGCATTTCGCCGCAGAAGAGCACGAACGGACCAGACCGGTCCAGACCACGCCGACACTTTGACGATCTCCTGTACCGGGGACCGGGCCGTCGACTGCGAAAGGGCTTGCTGACGCGCAGCACCGAGCATTGCCTTTGGCGTTCCCAACACCGTGGCCGCCATGCCAGAGCGAATGACTCAGGGTCCGCCCGCTCTTGGGCGAGTGATCGCCTCTCGAAGTCGCGCCAGGGGGGCCGTTGACGACAATCCCGCATCAGCCACGCCCAACTCCCCCAACAAAGCCATCCCAACGCGGGGAAATGGCTCTCGGAGC
>CAJBHN010000700.1 GCA_903952805.1 uncultured Myxococcales bacterium
CCACCTGGCGGCCGGTCCCACAGGAGCGACAATGCGCGGTCTCAAGGGCAAGAGGGTCTTCATCACGGGTGCGGCCGGCGGCATCGGCAAGGCCACGGCCCAGCGTTTCCATGATGAGGGCGCCACCTTGTTGCTGTGCGACCTGCGGCCGCTGGCCGAGACCGATCTGCAGGCGAGCTTCCCCGAGCGCATGCACTATCTCGCCGCCGACGTCGCCAGCCAGGCCGGCCTCGACCTCGTCGAACACGCCATGGCCCAAGACGGCGGCCTCGACGTCATCATCAACAACGCCGGCATCACCAAGGACAAAAGCGCCCTGAAGATGACCGCCGAAGAGTGGGACCGCGTCATCGCCGTCAACCTGACGGCCGTGTTCCGCCTCGCGCAGCTCGCTGCCCGCCAGATGAAGCTCCAGGGCCGCGGCGGCGTGATCCTGTCGGCGGCCTCCGTCGTCGCCCACTACGGCAACTTCGGTCAGGCCAACTACGTCGCCACCAAGGCCGGCGTCATCGGCCTCACCAAGACCCTGGCCCGCGAGCTTGGTCGCTCGGGGATCCGCGTCAACGCCGTGGCCCCCGGCTTCATCGACACGCCGATGGCCAGGAAGGTCCCCGAGGCGAACCTGTCCACCCTCATCGAGCGTACGCCGATGGCCCGCCTCGGCAGCGTCGACGACATCGCGGCCGCCTACGCGTTTTTGGCCTCCGACGACGCCACGTTCATCACCGGCACCTGCCTCAACGTCGACGGCGGCCTCGTCATGTGACGCCTGGCGGGCTGGTGGTGCGTCCCGGTCATTTCCCGAGGATGGCCACCAGCTCGTCGACCATCCGCTCGCGGGTTGCTTCGTCGTCGCTGCGCAGCGCATGGGTGGCGCAATGGCGCAGGTGGTTTTTCACCAGCGACCGACTCACGGCGTGCAAGGCCGCTTCGATGGCGGCAATCTGGGCCAGCACGTCTGGGCAATAGCGCTCGTCCTGCACCATCTGCTGCACACCGCGCACCTGACCCTCGATGCGCTTGAGGCGTCGCACCAGGCCAGCTTTGTCGTCGACGGCGACGGCCCGTTTGGCGCCGGGCCCTTCTTCGGGGGGCGTACTCATGGCGTCATCTTGAAGCGGGAAAGCCGCAGGCTGTTGGCCACCACCGTCACCGACGACAACGACATGGCGACGCTGGCGAGGATTGGCGACAGGGCCACGCCGAACGACGACAACGCCCCCGCGGCCAGTGGCAACATGATCAGGTTGTAGCCAAAGGCCCAGCCCAGGTTCTGCAGCATGATGCGGCGGGTGCGGCGGGCCAGCCGCACGACGTCGGCGATGGCCACCAGCCGCGGACGCATCAGCGCGATGTCGGCGGCAGCGACGGCGACGTCGGTGCCGGTGCCCATGCCCACGCCGACGGTGGCGGCGGCCAGGGCGGCGGCGTCGTTGACGCCGTCGCCGACGAAGGCCACCGCGTTGGTGGCGCTCAAGGCCTGCACGACCCGCAGCTTGTCGGCCGGCAAGACCTCGGCGTCGATGTCGCCGGGTGTCAGCCCGAGGGCGAGCCCCACCCGGTCGGCGGTGGCCCGGCGGTCGCCGGTCAACATGCGCACGCGGATGCCGGCGCCGCGCAGGGCGGCGATGGCCAGGGCGGCGTCGTCGCGGACGGCGTCGTCGAGGGCGATGACGCCGATGGCGCGGCCGCCGGCAACGACGATCAGGGGCATGCGGCCGGCGGCGAGGCTGGCGGCGACAGCGCCGGCGGTGCCGTCGACGACCACGCCAAGCCCGGTCAGCAATCGCTCATTGCCGATGCCGACGACGACGCCGTCGATGCTGCCCTGCAGGCCAGCGCCGGCGACGGCGACGACCTCCTTGACGCGGCGGGGCTTCTTGCCCCGGGCCTGGCAGGCGGCGACGATGGCCAGCCCCAGCGGATGCTCCGAGCTCTTCTCCAATCCGGCGGCGATGGCGATGACGTCATCGACGCTGACGTCCTCGACGCTGACGTCCTCGACGCTGACGTCGTCGACAACGGCGACGACGTCGACGACGGCCGGGCGGCCCTCGGTCAGGGTGCCGGTCTTGTCGAACACGACGGTGTCGATGCCGGCGCTGCGCTCCAGGATGTCGCCGCCCTTGATGAGGATGCCCGCGCTGGCGGCCTTGCCGGTGGCCACGACGACGGCGGTGGGGACGGCCAGGCCCATGGCGCAGGGACACGCCACCACCAGCACGGCGACGGCAAAGCGGGTGGCGTCGTCGATGCCCGAGATGAAGAACCACAGCGCGAAGGTCAGGGCCGCCAGGGCGATCATGGCGGGGACAAACACCGCCGCTACCCGATCGGCGACCCGCTGGGTCGGGGCCCGCGACGCCTGGGCCTCGCGCAGCAGGCGCAACAGGCCATGCAGCGTGGAGTCCTTGCCCAACTTCTGCAGGCGCAGCTTGAGGGGCTGGCTGCCGTTGACGCTGCCACCGATGGCGCTGTCGCCCGCGACCTTGGTCACTGGCCGCGACTCACCGGAAGCGCATGCCGGGCTGATCGATCTGAGTGCCGTCGAGTTACCCGAGGACGCCCAGGTCTATCTGTGCGGCAACAACGG
>CAJBHN010000701.1 GCA_903952805.1 uncultured Myxococcales bacterium
CCGAGATGATGAGAGGCGTGCGGGCTTCGTCGATGAGGATGGAGTCCACTTCGTCGACGATGGCGAAGCCGTGGCCCCGCTGCTGATAGTCCTTCAGCGAGAACTTCATGTTGTCGCGCAGATAGTCGAAGCCGAACTCGTTGTTTTGGCCGTAGGTGATGTCGGACTGATAGGCCTCGCGCTTGGCGCGCTCGGGCTGGTGCGGGACGACGACACCACAGGTCAGACCCATGAAGCGATAGATGCGGCTCATCCACTCGGCATCGCGGGTGGCGAGGTAGTCGTTGACGGTGACGACGTGGACGCTCTCGCCGGTCAGCGCGTTGAGCACCGCGGGACAGGTGGCGACCAGCGTCTTGCCTTCGCCCGTCTTCATCTCGGCGACCTTGCCGGAGTGAAGCACCATGCCGCCCACCAGCTGCACGTCGTAGTGGCGCATGCCCATGACCCGCTTGCCCGCCTCACGGGTGAGGGCAAAGACCTCGTTGAGGTAGGGGTCGAGGAGGAGGTTCATCTCCTCGCGGGTCAGGTCTTCACCCTTTTGCAGCTTGGGGGCTTTTTGGGCCTTCACCGCTTTTTCGATCTCGACCTTCAACTCGAGGATGCGAGCAGAGATGCGGGAGTCGCTGAGACCCTTCACCCGCTCTTCCCAGGTGCCGATGGCGAGCGCTCGAGCCATGAGAGGCTTGAGTTCACGGTCGTTCTTGGTGCCGAAGATCTTGGCGATGAATCCCATGGCGCGTCTCTACAGTGTGGGTCTCAGACCCGAAAGCAGCTTCCGTCGAGGGCGAAAGGTCCTCATGAGGCTGATGACGCGACGCGTTACAGCTTGGCGGAACCAGGACGGTAAGGCCGGGGAGGCCGCCGTCAAGGGCTCCGACGACCGTCGTCGACGGAGACGGCCGAAAAGAGCGCAGCCCCGGCTCCGCCGTGGCGAAGTCGGGGCTGCGGCGGCACCCGGGGGGCCGGTTGCTCAGTGGCTGATCAGTGGCTGATCAGCCACTGATCAGTGGCGACGGCGGCGCCAGCGCAGCGGCACGATCACGGCCAACAGCACGAAGGTCTGAAAGAAGCCCTTGTCCGACGTGCAGCCGACGGCCTGGGCGCCGCACACGAGCCGGACGCAGGTGCCAGACAGGCATTGGTCGTCGGTGGTGCACTGGCCGCCGGCTTCGGCCTGGACGGCGCAGACGCTGTCGGCGCCGCAAAAGGTGCCGAAGTCGCAGTCGAGCTCGGTGCAGTTGTCGCCGACGCCGGGGACGGGCTGACAGGTGCTGGCGGCATCGCAGACAAAGCCGGGAGCGCAGCCGTCGTCGATGGAACAAGCGCCGCTTTGGGGGGCCGCAGCGCAGGTGTCGCCAACGCACAGGTTGTCGCCGGTGCACTCGTCGTCGGTGGTGCAGGGATCACCGGCGTCGCCCGCGCGGCACTGGCCGTCGACGCACGCGCCCTCAAGGCAGAACGTGGTGGTGTCTTCACCGCAGGCCTCGCCGAGGCCGGGGACGGTGACGCAGGTGCCGGCGGCGCCGCAGTCGAGGCTGTCGTCGCGGCATTCTTCGAAGTCGTCGCAGGGGCCGCCGACGGCACTGCCGCTGACGCAGACGTTGGTGGCCTCGTCGCAGACGAAGCTGTGGCGGCAGTCGACGGTGCTGCGGCAGGCGTCACCAGCGGCGCCGCGGTCCTGGCAGGCGGCGGCACCGGCCCCTGGGATGCTGGGGCGACACACGGAGCACCCAGCGCTGCAGACGTCGGCGGCGGCGTCGCAGGAGGCACCGTCGTTCTTGGTGACGACGCAGGTGCCGGCGGGGCCGCAGGCGGTGGTGGGGTTGCCGTCGGCGTCGGGCAGCAGCTCGCAGTCGTCGCCGGAGGCGCAGACGCCCCCGACGAGGCTGCGGGCCTGGCAGGTGCCGAGTTCGTCGGCGGGATCGGCCCCGACGGGAGGCAGCGTCAGGTCGCAACGCAGGGTGTCGCCGCACTCTGAGGCATCGGCGCAGGTGTCACCGACGACGGGAGCCGGTCCCGGAGGCGCTGGTTCGACGCAGACGAAGTTGGTGCATTCGAGGTCCGCGTCGCAGGTGCGTGCCGACGGGGCGACGATGTCGGTCTGGGGCAAACAGGGCTCGTTGAGTGCCGCGGGGGCCGTGCAGGTGAACACCTGACGAACGATGTCGGTGGCCTCGCACAAGAGCTCTCCCTCGCAGTCCCATGCCTGCTCGCAGGGCTCGCCGGCCCCGACCAGCGACACAAACAAGGCGTCGCAGGCCGCAGGTGGCGCCGCCTCGCCGGCGGGGATGAAGTCGGCGCAGGCCTGGACGTTGGCGACGTTCATCGTCACGCGGCCGCCCGTCAGGGCCGTCTGGAATTCCTGGGTGACGGGATTGGCCGGGTCAGCGCAGCCCGCGCGAATCTCGGCGATTTCAGCAGCCGGAAATTCGGGGATGACGTCGGTGGCCGAGCAGCGCGCGAACCCGCCACCACCAAACAGCGACCCGAGGAACGTGCTCTGGCCGCGGGTGTAGACGGTGCAGAGTTCGACAGCGTCGTCGAGGTCGACCTCACCTTCGCCTTCGCCCTCGGCGATGGGCTCGTCGCAGCTGCAGCCAGAAAGTGCGAGCCCAGACAGCAGGGCGGGCAAGAGAATAAGCGACAGTTTCATGAAAAAAACGAGCCTCCGGGGCGTGGCGTACCACTCCACCGGAGGCCGTCGAGCGGGGTCACCACGACCCACGCCATCCGTCATGTCACCGTCACCGTCAGGGCCAGATGCCGCGGGCGCGGTAGACCTCTCGCAAGCGCTCCAGCGCGATCGCGTAGCTGGCGGTGCGAGCGTCGCATTTGAGGTCGCGGGCCTTGTCCATCACCGACTGGTAGTTGCGCCGCATCTTGCGCTCGAGGCGCTGCTGGACCTCGTCGGCGTCCCAGCTCTCGCTGCGCTTGTTCTGCAGCCACTCGAAGTAGCTGACGATGACACCGCCGGAGTTGGCGAGGATGTCGGGGATGACGTCGATGCCGCGCTCGGCGAGTACGCGGTCGCCGTCGAGGTCGGTGGGGCCGTTGGCGCCTTCGACGACAACCTTGGCGCGGATTTCCTTGGCTTCGTCCAGGCCAATCTGCAGCTCGAGGGCCGCCGGCACCAGAATGTCCACCTCGAGCGCGAAGAATTCCTCGCGGCTGATGCGACGACCACCGGGGTAGCCGTCGAGGGAGTGGTTCTTCTTGTTGTGCTCGGCGAGCTTGTGGGGGTTGAAGCCCTCGGCGTTGTAGTAGTAGCCGGTGTGGTCGCCGACCGCCGTCAACGTCACGCCCATGCGCGACAAGATGCGGGCCGTGTGGCTGCCGACGTTGCCAAAGCCCTGCACGGCCAGCGTGCTGCCATCGAGGGTGAAGCGCTTGCTGTGGGCCCACTCCTGGATGCAATAGACCACGCCCTGGCCGGTGGCGCCGTCGCGCCCCTGGCTGCCACCGCAGGCGATGGACTTGCCCGTCACGACACGCTTGACGGCCTGGCGGTCGACGGCGGCGTTGATGTTGACGTAGGTGTCCATCATCCAGTCCATCGTCTGGCTGTTGGTGCCCATGTCGGGAGCGGGGATGTCGTACTCGGGGCCGATGTTGTTGCCCAATGCGTGGGTGAAGCGGCGGGTGATGCGCTCCAGGTCCTCGTGGCTGTAGTCCTTGGGATTGAACTTCACGCCGCCCTTGCCGCCGCCATAGGGCAGGCCGGCCAGCGCGCACTTCCACGTCATCCACGACGCCAGCGCCTTGCACTCGTCGAGGTAGACATCCTGGTGGTAGCGGATGCCACCCTTGTAGGGACCAAGGATGTTGTTGTGCTGGACCCGATAGCCCTTGAACATCCGGACCTCGCCAGACTTCAGGCGCACCGGGAAGTGGATGATCAGCTCGTTTTTGGGCTGGCTGACGATCGTGTTGATGTCGGGGTCGAGGTTGATGGCCGCGGCACCGCGGGCCAACTGCTGTGTGACGACGTCGAACAGGTTGTGGCGCGTGTGATGGGCGTCGGGCGCCGACTCGGTCGCGGTCGCCATCGTGGCGTCGTCTTTGGCTTTTTTGGCGGACATGCTGACTCCCAGTGGAAGTTCTGATCTTCTTCGGCTGACGGCCGTGAAACAGGTGCGTCGTCGTTAGCAGAGCGTCGGGGCCGGAGCCAACTCGCAATCGCCACCACCGCGCGGCTATGGTGCCGGCTCACTGCCGATGCGGGCTGGGCTGGCACCGCGGACGTCATGGCTTTTCTTGGCTTGGCCAAGGACCTGGAGAAAATGATGCGTTGCGTTGTCATGTTGCTCGCCCTCGCCTTGTGTGCGCCGGCAGCGTCGGCCCAGTCGGTCGATGCGCTGGTGTTGGATGCGACGACGTTGGACGATGTCGGGTCGTTTTTGACCGAGCACGGCGCCTTTGTGCCCCTGGTCCAAGACACCCAGCCCACTCCGCGCCGTTCCAGCGCCGGCGGCGGTGCCTCGTTGCCGCCGCAGTTGTCGGGCGTGGGCATCGGCCTGCAGGTGGGCTCACCCACCGCGCTGACCATCAAGTTCGCCGGCGTGCAGCAAAACGGCTTCGTCCTCGGCATCGGCGCCGGCTTCAATTACAACCGCTACGGTGCCTCGCTGTCCCTGCACGGCGACTACCTGCTGCACCTCGCCACGCTGGTGCGCGACAGCCAACTCGCGCTGACGTTTTACGCCGGCGTCGGCCTGTGGGTGGCCATCGGTGACAACGGCTACGGCTTCATCAGCAACGGCAGGCCCTATTATTTCGGCCTCAACTATTTCGGCGTCGGCGTCCGGGTGCCGCTGGGTCTGTCGCTGTCGTTTGCCGCAGCGCCCGTTGAGATCTACCTCGAGCTCGACCCGGCGCTCTTTGTCTTTCCCGGCGTCGACTTCGGCGTCGGCGCCTCGCTGGGCTTCCGCTGGCACTTCTGAGCAGTCAGGCTGGCCCCACCATCGCCGTCGTCAACGCCCCTGCACAGCGGCGATGACGGCGGCGATGACCTGTTCGGCGTCGGTCGCCCACGCTCGCGGCGTCACCCGCAGCACCCGCCAGCCGGCGCGGGCCCAAAACGCTGGCGTGTAGACGTCGCGAGCCAGCGCGTCGTGCTCCGACAAGAAGCCGCTGACATCGACGCCCACCGTCAGGGGGCCACCAACGACGCCGACGGCAAGGTCCAGGCGTTGGCGCCCCAGACCCAGCGCACGCTGCACCCGACACCCACGCGCGACCAGGGCCGAAGCAAGCTGCTCGATGACAATGCCGCCGATGGCTGGAGACGCCGAAGCACCGCTGCCACCACCGACGACATCGACGACACCGTGACCACCGCCGAGTCGCGCCGCCAATGTCAGGGCTCGATCCAAGCCGTCGTCGTCGCCGCTGGCAGCGGCCTGCACCGCTTGCAGCCAGGCCTTGAACAGGCGCGGGCCGGGCCAGGTCGCCTGCTCGACGTCGAGGTCGGCGGGATTGAAGGAGCACAGCACATGCAAGCCCCGACGCGCACGGGTGATGGCCACGTTGAGGCGCTTGTCGCCCCCTTGCTGGCCCAGGGGACCAAAGCGGGCATGAAGGACACCGCGCTCGTTGGGACCGTAGGCCGGAGAGACAATGATGACGTCGCGCTCGTCACCCTGAACGTTTTCCAGGTTGCGAATGAAACTCTGCTCCACGGTCGGTCGAAGGCCATCGCTGTGCCAGGCGCGCCGGAAGCCCTCATCGACGTCGAGGCGTTGCTGCACGAGGGTCTCGATGAGCTCCGACTGCTTTTGGTTGAACGCCACCACGCCGATGCTTTGGGGAGACGGCTGACACAGCAGCGACACCATGAGGTCGACGACCGCGCTGGCTTCGACATGGTTCTGCTGCTGGTGCCAGCAGCCTGACACACGGGTGAAGTGCAGACCGTCGCTGGCGGCGTCGTCGTCGACGGCGGTGCCGACGCGCGGCGCCGTTGTCAGCTTGCCGCCATAAAATGCGGCGTTGGAAAAAGCGATCAGGCGCTCGTCGCGGGAGCGGTAATGCCAGGCCAGCGTCAGGTGGGGCCAGGCGGCGCGGCAGAGGTCCAAGACGGACTGGCTGGCGAGAACGACGCTGTCGTCCTCGTCGTCTTCGTCCTCGCGAGCGCTCGCTTGGAAGAAATGGCTGGGCGGCATTTGCTGATCATCGCCCGCGACGATGGCCCGACGAGCCCGCACCAGGGCGGGGATGGCGGCCTCGACGGGACATTGGCTGGCTTCGTCGAAGATCACGAGGTCAAACAGGCCCGCGGTCGGCGGAAACAGCGACGCCGCCGACTCCGGCGAGCACAGCCAGACCGGCAGCGCCTGCGACAAGCCGTGCTCCCAGAAGTCCTCGCTCAAGCTGCGCAGGGTGGGCTGTCGGCGCTTCTTTTTGACCTCGGCCAGCAACTTCTTGAGCTGCCGCCCACCCTGCTGGCTGGCAGCCAGGGCCGACAACC
>CAJBHN010000702.1 GCA_903952805.1 uncultured Myxococcales bacterium
CCCATGTTCGGCTGGTCGGCGTCGGCGCGCTCGACGATGACTTCGGCGGCGGTGTGGCCGTGGGCGGCCCAGTGCATCTTATTCTGCACGGTCTGGAAGAACCGTTGGGTGGCTTCGTCGCGGGCGTCGTAGTCGACGCTGGTGGCGTAGATCTCAAGGACCTTTTTGTAGAAGACCTTTTCCGACGACCGGATATCGCGGATACGCGCCAGCAGCTCGTCGAAATAGTCGCCGCCGCCAGCTTCCTTGAGCCGGCCATCGTCCATGGCGAAACCTTTAACGATGTAGTCCTTGAGCCGTGCCGTGGCCCAGGTTCGAAACTGGATGCCCCGGCGGGACTTCACCCGGTAGCCGATGGCAAGGACCATCTCGAGGCTGTAATATTCGATGGTTCTTTCAACAGTCCTGTCGCCTTCAGTGGAAACAGTTGCAGATTCTGCAACGGTTGCCTCCCGAACCAGCTCTCCCTCTTCGAAGATGTTGGCGATGTGTCTCGAAATCGTCGACTTATCGCGATCATAGAGTGCACCAATTTGCTGCTGCGACAGCCAGACCGCGCCGTTGTGCAGCCGAACCCGGACCCGGGTCTCGCCGGCGTCGGGCTGAAAAAGGATCATTTCTCCGCGTGCTGGGTCGTTATCAACCATGAACTATTTCCTTTGGCAGACCAATGACCCTTCTGCAGGCACACCCGTCCATAGCAGAACCTACCCAGTTCATCAGCGGCCCCACGCCCGACTGGCCCGCAGGGAGGTCCGCAGCAGCGGCAGGCGGACCGGCGCAGTCAGGGGCGCGGGGTCGTCGCTCGGGTGGGAGGGCTCGGAATCGAAGGACGGCCGCGATGGCACGAGCATTCTTGGCCGCGTCAGGTCATGAAACCGAAATGGCGGGCATGCCATTCGAGAAATGCGGGTCCTGGACCAAATCGATCGGGAAATCGAATCGGCTGGCCATCGAAACGGCCAAGGCTCTCAGCCAAATAACTGTGTTCGTCGCTGCTCTTCAGCAGGGCCGACACGCGGACGGTGAAATCGGGCATCACCGTCAGCAAGCCTTGGTCGTAGGCGCGGTCATGCAGCGCCGAGAGGCACAGACCATTTTGCGGGTTGAGCCGATTCCGGGTGTCTTTGCTCCAGGGCACAATGTGGCTGGCGATGACCAGCTTGTCGTGTTGGAGCCCGCTGATGCAGCAGGTGGCGTTGTAGCTGCTGAGCACGGCCTTCCTGAACCGGGCCTGGTTCACCCGCACCTGCACGACGGCCGCGCGGGTCCTCCCGTCGTCGAAGGTGGGGCTGATATCGACGTCAGTGAGGCCGTCGAGCAGGTCTTGGTCGGCCATAATGCCGTGCTGGTCGGCGAGGCGTTCGTATTCGGCGGCGGCCTCCAAGGCGACGGCATCCCAGTTCTGCTGGAGGTCGTGCCACATCTCGCGATCGAGCGACGACGCGTTGCCCATACCCTTGCGGCCGCTGGCGATGATCACCGGGTCAAGGCTGGCGAAGTTCACGAGTTTCAGCGCGATGGCGCCCGGCGTGCGGCCAATCCACTCGGCGACCTGTTTGATCTTCGGGTTCCCTTGGTGGAGTTGGCCGAAGGGCAATTGGAAATAGACATGCAGCGCCGCCAGCGTCTGCGGCCTATTCCAGTTTACGCGGGTCGTCGTTTTGGTCATCATTCTTAATCGTCTCTTTTGATCGCGGACCGCTTGTCTTACACCTACGTCCTCAAGGGACACCTTACTCAACTAAGACCGAATCAGGTTATCAACCTGACATGCTATGGTGAGGTCTCGCTTGAGTGGGGTTTGGTTGGTTCCGTTTCACAGGTGAGATTGCACGTCGAGCCAGTTTTGAGACCCACGACGACCGAAAGAGGGCATTCGACAGCATCTGCAAGGAAGAGAACCGTCTCTCCTTGCTCCAGGGCGCATCCAGAACCCGACTGAAAGACTCTCTTCTTATTATGGAGTTGCAGGATGACAGCGCGGCCTTCAACGACCGCGACAACCTGCGCTTCGAGGCGAGGTGCCTGCGGCGGAGCAGAATAGGTTATTGGAGGTGGTTCCAGCTCTGGGCTTCCAATAACTGGGTTTGCTTTAGCTGGGGCAGCAGGAAAATAGGTTCGTGGAGGTGCTTCCGGCGCAAGGTTTCCGAGAACTGGAGTTGCATCAGTTGGGGCAGCAGGAGAATAGGTCCTCGGAGGTGGTTCTGACTTTCGGCTTCCACGAAATGAAGTTTTTTTAGCGGCCGAGCGTCGAGATCCGCATCGGAACTCAATGTAAACCCACAGATTCGGGGCACTTGATGAGAATGTGGAAGCGTTGGTATTCGATGAGCCGCTCGCAGTAGCAGAACCGTAGCGGCCAGTGGAACGATTCGTAGCCGATGCTTCCACCTTGGTTTCTGATTCGCCCCAAGAGCTCGTAAATGAGCCTTCTGCGACCTGCCGCTGGTCAGTGATGTTGAAGCCGCTCGGACACACCTCTGCCATCAATTTCACGGCACCATCTGCCGGAACAACACCTCCGGCAGGATGTTTGACGAGCCCAGGAGCGGCGCCTCTGGGCGGATATACCAAGGTTGCACAAGAGCTTAAAGCCACGGTGGCGATAATGGTCGCGAGCTGACTCGCTACCGTTGGTAAATGTGCTTGCAGACAACGAAATTGGCGCATGGTTTTTAAATGCCTCCTACTTTGGCCAGCGTAGTCTGTGGGGGGGGGGCGGATTGGCCCTCGAATTAGGTCCACAGCCGATACAGCGCCTCCGGCAGGGCCGTCTCCAACCGCAGCCGGCAATGCATCGGCGCCTCCCCCTCATGGGAGACATACTCAACCGGGCCGAGATACGTGAACGGATGATGCCGGTCGTAACGGACAAACACATGGACTCCACGGCCCTCGTCCCGATGTCCAATGAGGCGACGACCTTTGAGGGTTGTCGACGTCATCTTATCCTGTGAATTCCAAGCGAAGACGTCGGTCGATTCGAAGTGATTGTCGTATCGATATTCGATGCTCGGCTGGTTGTCCTTGCGAAGGGTGACGATGATGACCGTCTGCGGTTTGCCTGCGACCATGAGATCGCGGTGTCCGTTGTTCCAAGAGGCATCGTAGCTGCTGCCAAACGCGGCAATGATCGCCGCGCGGTCGTAGGTGCCCCACAGCTCCAGCCCGAGGTCTTCGGCGACGACTTCGACGACGCGGGCCACGGGCTGCAGCGAGCCGCTGGTCGGCATTGGCATCGGCGCGAAAGCAGGGTTCCAGCTTTCCAATTGCCAGTGGCCGTCGCGACGACGAGGGACCTTCATGACGGCGAAGGAGGTGTCCGCGGCGTCGGAGCCAACGAGGAGGTGGGGCTTGCCCTCGATGCCGTCGAGGCCTCGGCCCTTCACCCATTCGCACAACACCAAATCGCCATCGGCAATGGGCGTGTCGCCGCCGTTCATGGAATCGCCGTCGGCGCGGACCACGAAATGGCGGGCGGGGTCGAGGGTTGTCGTGGTCTTGATGGTGATGCGCTCCATCTGGTCGCTTTGGGTGGTGCCGCCATCCATGGCGCCGCAGGCCACCCGCACGTCGGGAAAGAAGGGCATTTGGGGGAATGCCAGCAGCTTCGCCAGCGGCGCCACCTTGATGGCGGGCTCGGGGATGCGGTCGAGGACCCAATCGTCGCCCTGACGACGAAGCTGGACCCGGTGGCGCGTGCCTGGATGGCCGGCGTTGGGGCCGAACCAACGGCGCATCAGCGTCGGCAGCACATTGTCGCGACGGCCGTCGGGGGCCCACACGACGGTGACGCCGTTTTTTTGGAAGTCGAAGCGGTGGGCCTCGCCCTCCACCACGACCCACGCCTCGCCGTCGGGGACCTCTGGGTGGTGCTCGCGGGAGAAGCGCAGTACCGGGCGGAAGTTCGCGTGGGACACCGTCAGCACGATGGGGGCGATATCGGCGGCGGGGGCTGCTTTGCGAATGAGGCGGTCCCGGTGCTCGGCCAAGCGCAGGTCGACCATTTCGGCGACCATGGCTTCGAAGGCGACGCGGTCTTCGTCCTCGACGGTGAAGCTGGGGCCAAAACGGTTGGCGCCCAGCGTGAACCAGGGCTTGGTGGTGGATTCGCCCTTGGCCCAGACCTGCAGGGACTCTTGGCGCCAGGCGCGGGTAAAGCCGGCGCCGAGGGTTTTTCGCTCCTCGCTGTTGCGCAGCTCGCGGACCAACAGCAGGTCGTGCTTCACGCTCTCGAAGGCGCGGCGGGCGTTTTCCTCGACGTCCATGCCGGTGCTGAAGCCGTCTTCTTCCAGCAGGGCCCGCAGGGCGAGCATCTTGTAGGCAGTGTTCATCTTGGTGCGCAGCAAATCGCCCAAGAAGGCGCCGTGCCGCTGCAACACCCGCTCCTCGTCGACGCTGAGGTCACCTTGGGTCGAGACGTAATCGAACCAGGTCGCCGAGTTCTTGCGGATGGGCGTCAGGTTTACGCTCTGCCGAAACAGCTCCGTCGCCGTCGGCCGTCGGCCGTGCGCATTTCGGAACGTCAGGTATTCATGGAGCACCACATCCGTCGTGTTGGTGCGGACCATATCCCGCAGCAGATCGATGGCCTCGGTCTCGATGTCGATGCTGCAGCCCTCGGGGAGATCGGCGCCCCCGGCGAGCCTCTCGATGGCCGCACCGACGGGCAGCACCTGACCGAGCATGCCCATCAAAGCCTGAGGCTTGGTCAAGAAGCTGCGGTGGTTGCCGATGAAATCGACGACGGTGAGGTGGCTCTTGGTCTCGGTCTTGCGCAGGCCGCGACCAAGCTGCTGCAAAAAGATGGTGGCGGATTCGGTGGGCCGCAACATCAGCACCACGTTGACGTCGGGGATGTCGACGCCCTCGTTGAAGATGTCCACCGCGCACACGATCTCGAGGGTGCCATCGCGAAACGCCCGCAGACTCTCAGCCCGGGGCGCCGAGCCTGGCTGGCTGTGGATGGCGGCGGCGGTTTTTCCCTGCTGCCGAAAGAAATCCGCCATGAAATCTGCGTGGGCCGTGCTCACGCAAAAACACATGCAGCGCCGCCCCGTGTCTGGGGCATGCCGCTCGTATTCCCGCAGGGCCTGCTGGGCCCGGTCCGTCGTCGCCACGGCCGCCGTCAATGCGGCCATTTCAAAGCGCCCCGAGCGCCAGGGGATGGGTTCGAAATCGACGGCATCCTTTACGCCGAAATAGTGAAACGGCACCAACAGCCGACGGGTAATGCCCGCCAACAGATCCTGCCGGTACACGAGATTCTCGCCGCACAACTCCAACAGGGGGCGGCCGTCCATACGCTCTGGGGTCGCCGTCAGCCCGAGCATGAAGCGGGGTTGGAAATGCCCAAGCACCTTCAAATAGGTGGACGCCGCCGCGTGATGAAATTCGTCGACCACGATGTAGTCAAAATGGGTGGGTAAAAACTTCGACAAATGGGCGGCGCGGGCCAGCGTTTGCACCGAGGCAAATAGGATATCCGCGTCCCGTTCCCGGGTGGTGCCACTATAGGTGCCGACGATCTTGTCGGGGTGGACCCGCTGCCAGGCGGCCTTGGCTTGATCAAGGATTTCGTCGCGGTGGGCGATAAACAGCACCCTCTCGCCACCCATCTGCTTGAAATCAAATGCCGACAGCAGGGTTTTACCGAGACCCGTGGCCAACACCACCAAGCCCCGGGCATGGCCATGGCGTCGCGACGCCGACAACGCCACCAATGCTTCGAGTTGGACGCCGTGGGGCTCGGGCGGCAACGCCCGCAGCTCGGTGCGCCGGGGCTCGACGGCTTTGGTCGGCCAGCGGGCCTCGTAGGCGTCGATGACCTCACGGGTCAGCCGCTTCGTCGACGGATGCGCCAGCAAGGCCTCGACCCGTGCCGCCACCGCGCGAAAGGTGTCGGCGTCGTCGGACGACACCAGCTTCAGATTCCATTCGACACCTTGTCCGGGGCGGAGGTTTTCCCCCAGGGCCGGCCCGCTCAGATTGCTGCTGCCAATGTAGGCGACGCCGCCGTCGCCGCTGTCGTCGTGAAAGACGTAGGCCTTGGGATGAAATGGGCCGCCGGTTTCGGTGTGAAAAAACCAAGCCTGCAATCCCTCGTGCTCGTCGTCGAGCCGGACCAACCACCGCAGGGCATCGGCGCTGGTGCCGCCCTGATAGTCCCCCGCGAGAATGCGCACCCGCACCCCACGACGGAGGGCATCGACGAGGTCGTCCACCAGGGCCGCGATGCCACCGGAATGCACATAGGCGACGACGACGTCACAGCGCGACGCGGTCTGCAGCGCCGTCTGCAGCACCCGCCCCAACGGCTCCTCCTGCCCGGGCACAAAGGTCGGCAATGGGAGCGACGACGACGACGACAGCGCTTTGGCCGGGCGTGCTGCCGGGGCCGTCGTTGCCGCGTACTTCTGCTTGGCGGGGATGACGCCGCGCACGCCACCCCGGGGATCGTCCATGTCGCCGACGGCGCGGGGAATCACGTGGATGTGGCAGTGCATCACGGTCTGGCCCGCGGCCTCGCCGGCGTTGAAGCCGATGTTGTAGCCGTCGGGGCGGTGGGTCCCGTCGAGCTGCTTTTTGACCTCGGCGACGGCGCGCCACAGCTCTGATTGCTCCCAGGGCGTGGCGTCGAAACAGGTGGCCACATGCCGCCGCGGCATCACCAACGTATGCCCGGGCGCCACCGGAAAGCGGTCCCGCACCGCGATGACGAGGTCCGACGACCACACGACGTCGACAGCGTCGGCAGTGCAAAAGGGGCAGGCCCTGGTGGTTGCGGCGGCGTCGGTCACGGGGTCTCCCTCCCGGGCCGCACCATCGCCGCAATGGGCGTTTTCGAGCAAGCGCGCGCCCGATTCGAGGCAGTCCCCGCCTTCGAGCGCCCAGCGCCGCCAAGTCCGACGCGGGGACAAGCCCCCGCCCTGGGAAGGTGGCCCGTTCAGGCCGCCGCAGACGGAGGGGAGTCAAAGCGCACTTCGCCCATGATTGCCCCCTCTCCCTTCAGGGAGAGCGGGGTGGCGCGGAGCGCCGGGGGTGAGGTCATGTACCAGTCGGTAGCAGCAACACGGTCCGATGCGTCTTCGGCTGGCGCCGAAGAACTCGGCGGCGGCCTCGAAGTCAATGCTGACGATGTTCATCGAGTCTTGAAGCGTGGAGCGCAAGGCGCTCCTCATCATCCAGCTCGTCCTCTTCATCGTCGATGACGAGGTCCAGCACCGTGCCTTCCGGCAGATCAACTGGTTCGTCGACGACGAGACGACGATGGGAAACACGTGCTCGGATGCTCATACGCTTGAGCGGACAACGAGCGGGTCGGAGGTCGTCCTGCGTCACCCCGAAATACGGATTCCGGGCGCTGCGAACCATCGGCAGGGCCAGCCGGCGATCGACGTGAGATGCAGCCACAGGCGGGTCACGTTTTGGGCCATCCCGATGTCTCCGTCCCCGGGAGCCCTCGGCCCAGGTGGGTTCCGGGACCCGGGCTGGTCAGCGCGTCGCGAGATGGGTAGCAGAGGGGATGCCGTTTTCCCGTCGTCGCCTGCTGAGCATTGGTGCTGCCTCTGTCGTGGCTGTGGGCGCCAGCGCCGCCATCATCACCAGCCGCAAGGCGCGGTCGGTGCGGGTGCTGGAGCGGGTGGTGTTTGGCACCGCCCACGAAGACGGCGCCGGCGTGAAGCTGAGCAAGTTGTTGGGAGGTCGGGCCCTGCCGCTGCTCGATCCGTTCTTGATGCTCGACCGGTTTCACAGCAGCACGCCGAGCGACTACCAGGCCGGCTTTCCGAACCATCCCCACCGGGGCTTTGAGACCGTCACGATCATGATCGACGGCGCCATTCGCCACCAAGACAGCGTCGGCAACGATGGCCGCATCGAGGGGGGCGGGGTGCAATGGATGACCGCTGGTCGCGGCATCATCCACGCTGAAATGCCCGAGGCGTCACCAACGACGCAGGATATGTGGGGCTATCAGCTGTGGGTGAACCTGCCCGCCCGCGAGAAATGGCGGGACCCCCGCTATCAAGACCTCGACGCCAGCGCGTTTTCGACGACGGCGGTGCAAGACGGGGATGCCCGGATGCTGGCGGGCCGCGTGGGCGGCGTGCGCGGCGCCATCGACGGCGTCAGCACCCAGCCATTGCTGATGGACCTGCGGGTGCCAGCCGGTGGGCGGGCCCGCTTCGACGTGCCGGCGGAGCACACGGCGTTTCTGCAGATGGTCCACGGCGACGTCATCGTCGGCGCCGACGGCCGGGCGCTGCGGGCCGGGGCCCTTGGGGTACTTGGGCGCGGCGACACCATCGACGTGCGCGCCGACGGCGCCAACGAGGCGCGCCTGCTGGTCTTTGCCGCCGCCCCCATCGGTGAGCCCGTGGCCCGCCGTGGGCCCTTTGTCATGAACACCGAGGCCGAAATCCAACAAGCGTGGGACGACTACCGCAGCGGTCGTCTGCTGCAGCGTCGGGGCTGACGCCAGCGCGCGGCCACGGCATTCGCGCCGGGTGAGGGCCTCGAGCCGTCTCTGACGCCCGCGCCGCCGCCACCAACGCGCTCGCTCTCACCTGCTTGAGCGACAGCGACGTTCCCGAGCGCAACGAGGTGCTCGAGCTGGTGCGCAAGCAACACGGCCCATTCGTCCCCAACCAGACAGGCGTTCAGTCGTCATCGGCATCCCGGTGAGCCGGCCGCTTTGCTGGCCCCCGGTCCCAAGAGTGTCCCTGTTCCTCCCGTCCGCCGCAGCAAGGCTCGAAGCGGCATCGCCGCGCGCTGCCCGCACACCCCGGCTCGCACGCCAACGAGAGCGGGCCCGCGAACGCTGATATCTCGTTGATATCTCGTTGATATCTCTTTGATATCTCGTTGATATCTCGCTGAGATCTCGGTGAGATCTCGGTGAGATCTCGGTGAGATCGCGGTGAGATCGCGGAGAGATCGCAGTGGCGCGCAGCGGAGGTACGAAATGACATGCGAACGCTTCCTCATGTCCTCCTGCTGCTCCTGTCACTCGTGGTCGGCTGCACCCCTCCGCCCGTCGACGGCGGCGAAGGGGAGGGCGAGGCACCCTCGCTCACCTGCGCCCGCTCGGGTCAGCGCGAGTGCAGCGACGACCTCACGACCGTCCTCGTTTGCCAGAACAGCGGCGGACAGCTTCAGCTCGAGACCTTCGAGGCCTGCAGCGGCAACCAGGTGTGTGGCTCGTTCGGGGGCGTGACGACGTGCGGCGTGCCTGAGGTGCCACCTGAGCGATGCTTCGACTTCAGCGAGCGCCGCTGCTCCACCGACGGCAGCGCCGTCGAGCGCTGCACCGGCTCGACCAACAGCTTCGAGGTCGAGCAGAGCTGCGCCGTCGGTGAGAGCTGTGAGACCCGCAGCGGCGTCGTCGACTGCTACCCGGCGCCTGACGAGTGCAACCCGCCGGGAGCGCGCGGATGCGCCGAGGACGGTAGCGCTGTGCTCGAGTGTCGCCGCAATGCCGGCCGCAACGAGCTGGTGCCGGTCGCGACCTGCAGCGACGGCGCCGTCTGCGGCGAGGAGGCCGGCATCCTGACCTGCATCGATCCGGTGGACCCGCTCACCTGCGCCCGCTCGGGCCAGCGCGAGTGCAGCGACGACCTGACGACCGTCCTCGTCTGCCAGAACGTCGGCGGACAGCTTCAGCTCGAGACCTTCGAGGCCTGCATCGGCGACGAGGTGTGCGGCTCGTTCGCGGGCGTGACGACGTGCGGCGTGCCCGAGACGCCACCCGAGCGGTGCTTCGACTTCAGCGAGCGCCGCTGCGCCCCCGACAACCGCAGCGTGCTGCAGTGCAGCGGCGCCTTGAACCAGTTCATCACCAACGAGTTCTGCGCGGTGAACGCCGCTTGCGAGACCCGCAACGGCGTCTCCGACTGCTTCACCCAGATCCCCGACGAGGACTGCCGACCGGGGGCGCGCATGTGCAGCGCCGACGGCCGCTTCCTGCTCGACTGTCAGTTCATTGGCGGTACCACCCAGATCTGGAACGAGGACGAGTGTCAGATCACCGAGACCTGCGTCGAGGACGCCGGCGTACCCGTCTGCGTCAACGTCTTCACCGACCCGAACTACTGCTCGCCCGACGTGCGTGAGTGCAGCTTCGACCGCACCCGCATCCTCGTCTGCGATGACGACAGCTACGGCCTTCTCACGGCTCGCAGCTGCGTCGGCAGCGAGCGCTGCACCGACGTCGAGGGCGTGCTCACCTGCCTCGCGCCCGACGTCCCGCCGGTCCAGGTCTGCCAGCCCAACCGCCGCTTCTGCGACGGGGACGCCGTCGTCCAGTGCGACCCGCTCGGCTTCAGCATCGACACCGTCGAGGCGTGCGACGCCGGCGAGGTGTGCACGACCCAGTCGGGCGTGCTCGGCTGCTTCACGCCGCCGCCGGTGGTGTCGTGCACGACGAACCGCCGCTTCTGCGACGGCATCCAGGTGAAGACCTGCAACGCCGCCGGCAACGCCGCCACGCTCCTTGACACCTGCACCGCCGACGAGGCCTGCAGCGTCGTCGCCGGGGTCGCCGGCTGTCGCCTCATCCCGCCGCCGCCGCCAGTGTGCACGCCCGGCGACCGCAGCTGCTCGGCGAACCTCGTGCTGAGCTGCAACAGCGACGGACAGACGACCCGCATCGTCGACACCTGCAGCAGCAGCGAGGTCTGCGGCGTCAGCGGCGGCGTCACCCAGTGCGTCTCCACGGCCCCCGTCGTCAGCTGCACGGCGAGCCAGCGCTTCTGCGATGGCACGCAGGTCCTCACCTGCAACGCCGCCGGCACCGGCGCGACGGTCTTTGACACCTGCGGCAGCACTGAGGCCTGCGGCGTCACGAATGGCGTCGCACAGTGTCAGTCGCTGCTCCCGCCGCGCATCTGCACGCCGGGGCTCCGCTCGTGCGCCAACAACGCGGTCGTCGTCTGCAACGGCGACGGCCTGTCCTTCAGGACGCTCGACACCTGCGTGGGGGGCGAGACCTGCGGCGTGCAAGGCGGCGTGACCCAATGCATCCCGCCGCCGCCGCCCCTTGTGTGCCCGGCCTTCAGCCGCTTCTGCGACGCCGGCGCGGTCCGCCTGTGCAACAGCCTCGGTACGGCGAGCAGCCTCGTCGACGCCTGCGGCGCCAACGAGCTCTGCGACACGCAGGCCGGCGTCACCAGCTGCTTCTCAACGATCCCGCCGACCACCTGCCTGTCGGGGCAGCGCAGCTGCGTGAACAACGCCGTCCTCTCCTGCAACCCCGACGGGCGGAGCTTCACGACCCTCGACACCTGCACCGCGGGCGAGACCTGCGGCGTCGTCAGCGGCGTCACGCAGTGCATCGCGCCGCCGCCGGCGATCTCGTGCACGGCCAACCGCCGCTTCTGCGACGGCAACGCCGTGAAGACCTGCAACGGCACCGGCACCGGCGCCACCCTCTTCGACGCCTGCGCCTCCAACGAGTTCTGCGCCGTGCAGGACAGCGTCGCCCAGTGTCTGCCGCTGAACCCGCCCGAGGCCTGCACGGCGGGCACGCGCGTCTGCAGCAACAACCAGGTGCTCGCCTGCAACAGCAACGGCCAGGACTTCAGCCTCTTCGACGCCTGCAGCGCGATCGAGATCTGCGGTACGCAGGCCGGCGTGACGGCGTGCATCGCCGATGCGCCGGTGACGACGTGCACGGCCAACCGCCGCTTCTGCGACGGCACCCGTGTGCTGCTCTGCAACGGCACCGGCACCGGCACCACCGTCGCCGAGACCTGCGGCGCCGACGAGACCTGCGCGATCGAGGCGGGCGTCGCCGGCTGTCAGGCGCCGGCGCCGACGGGCCTGTGCACGCCCGGTGAGCGCGCCTGCGACGGCAGCCAGATCCTGTCCTGCCAGAGCAATGGCACCTTCGCGGTCCTCGAGAGCTGCGACGCCGGTGAACTCTGCAACCTCGTCGCGACCGTGCCGACCTGCGTGGCGCCGCCAGCGCCGCAGACCTGCACTGCGAACACGAGCCGCTGCGACGGCGTCCTCGTGCTCGCGTGCAGCGCCTCGGGGGTCGAGAGCGTCCTTGATACCTGCGGGGCCACCGAGACCTGCGTGCGGGCGGGCACCACCGCGTCGTGCCAGACCGAGGCGCCGCCGGCGACCTGCACGCCCTTCGAGGGACGCTGCGATGGGACGTTGATCATCGACTGCGACGCCAACGGCCGCGAATTCGTCGCCGAAGCCTGCGACGCTGGCGAGGTCTGCGCCGTCGACTTCGGCTCGCCGCGCTGCATCCCCGGTGAGATCACGTGCACGGCGCCCGACCAGTGCGTGTGTGCGCCCGCCGACGTGGCCACCTGCGATTCGATCCCGGCGCCGGGCACCCGGACCGGCTTCCTCTTCGTCGAGAAGCGCTTCGACACCTGTGGGGAGACGCCGACGTCGACGACGTGCGTCGAGGGCCTCGTGTGTCGGGAGGGGCCGGGCTGCACGAGCTCGGTGCTCGACGAGACGAGCCCGTACTACGCGTTTTCGTGTCCGCTCGACCAGCAGCTCGAGTTCCCGACGTCGTTCGAAGCGGACTGCCGCTGTTTCATCAACCAGGGCACCGATGGACCCGACGTGTGTGACCGACCGACGCGGGTGGCGCAGACGGGGTTCCGCCAGGGCACGGGGCCCTCGATGTTCAACGTCGTCGGCGCCGAGTTGAACGGCGGCGTCATCGACGGCAACGACATCCTCGTCGCGACCCAGTGGGGCAGCTCGAGCGACCGGCATGGCTTGATCCTCGCCGTCGACAAGACCACGGGGAACCGGCGCGTGATCAGCGGAGATCTGCCCGACCAGAGCGTCGGCAGCGGCCCGCCCTTCGGCTTCGCCATCGACGTGCGTCGAGGCCCCGATGGCGCCCTCTACGTGCTGAACGACGTCGTCACGGCGCGGCAGACAGAGATCATCCGTGTCAACAAAAGCACCGGCGCGCGCACGCTCGTGTGGCGCGGCGCGGACCCGGCCTTCGGCCAGTGTCCGACGGGTGACCCGTCGGCGGCGGGCCGCGGCGTGCCGGTGCAGTACACCGACCTTGGCTTCGCCATCGACGGCCAGGGCGCCTTCTATCTCGGCTATGCCAACGCGATCACCGACGGCCGGGGCATCGTGAAGATCGCGGCGACCGGCGCCACGTGCACGACCGTGACCGCCAACGGCACGCGGCCCGATGGCTTCACCCGCGGCAGCGGCCCGGGCCTCGGCGGCTTCGTGCAGGGCTTCGCCATCGATGGCGGCAGCATCCTCGCGTTCACGACGCAGCCCAAGCAGTTACTGCGGATCGACCTCGCGACGGGCAACCGCACGACGGTGGTACAGGCCCAGTCGGGGGGCATCATCGGCGAACGCTGGGTCATCCCCGACGCCGCGCGGCAGCTGCTCTGGACGGTGGGCTTCCAGAACTCGGTGACCATCGTCGGTGTCGACACCCGCGTGGCGACGACGCAGCCGAAGCTGCTCGACCTGTTCTCGTCGTGCGGCGACGCGAGCTTCCCGGACTTCCCGATCTGCGCCGGCGGCCCCATCAACATCAACAACCAGAACTACGGCGGCGCCTTCCTCGACGGTGCGAGCGGCCGGATCTTCTTCGCCCAGGATTCCGTGTCCCTCGTCGAGGTGGAGCTCTCGACCGGAAACTCGATCATCCACTCGCTCTGACGCCCGCCAGGGCGATGACCAGCTCCGTCGCCTCGACCAGCACACCGGCGTCGCCAGCCTGTGCATCGGCGGTGGCGAAGCCGGCGCCGTCGTCGTCCGCCGCTGAAGCAACCTCACCCCGGCCTTCGGCCGACCCTCTCCCTGAAGGGAGAGGGGCAGAGGCTCCAGTTCGGGCTCCACCTCTCCCTTCACGGAGAGGGGGCTGGGGGCTGAGGTCAGCGAGGGAGAGGCCTTTCGTCGCCGTCGCCGTCGTCCGCGGCTGAAGCAACCTCACCCCTGCCTTCGGCCGACCCTCTCCCTGAAGGTTGAGGGCAGAGGTTCCAGTTCGGGCTGCCCCTCTCCCTTCAGGGAGGGGGCTGGGGGGTGAGGTCACCCCGCGGTGACCTCGCCCCCGGCGCTGCGCGACACCCCGCTGTGACCTCACCCCCGGCGCTACGCGCCCCCCTCTTGTCAGTGAAGGGCCTGATAGGTCCATGATCGGGACCGAGCCGGTGTTGGATACCCCTCTGGGTGGAGAACACCGTCAGGGAGCAGCACTCACCGGCTCGTCCCGTCTGCAATCCCGAAC
>CAJBHN010000703.1 GCA_903952805.1 uncultured Myxococcales bacterium
CTGCCGCCGTCGGTGTTGCACCGACGTCGACAGCGTGTAGACGAGACGGAGCCCCTGTGGGCTCCGTTTTCGTTTCATTGCTCACAGCACAGCCCGGAGCCCCTCATGTGGACCACCGCCATCGTCATCGGCGCTGCATTGCTGACCCCCGGCCAGGGCGAGGGCGAGGGCGAGATTGACCCCTGCGCCGTGGTCTGCCTCGACGCAGCGACGCTGACGTACTGCGACGCCGACGACGTCGTCAGCCTGGACTGCGCCGATGTCGACGCCAGCGCCGTGTGTGCCCTGCACTCCGACGCCTGGGGCTTTGACTGCGTGCTTCCCGCCGGCAGCGCCTGTGACCCGGCCTATGCCTTTGGCCTCTCTCGCTGTGCCGCGGGTCTTGCCTGCCTCGACGGCAGCTGTGCGCCAGGTACACCGCCAGACGACGTTGTGCTCGAACCCACCGATGGCACCGCGGTCGCCACGTCGACGACGGGGACGACGACCGACGTGTTTTCCTGTCTGGGGTGCCCGTCGTCGTCGCTGCTGATGTTCATGCCCGCCTGGGTGCTGCGGCGTCGGCGGCGCTGACCCACGCGGAGGCGCTCAAAACAAGCCGGGGATGAACCGCTTCTTCGGCCCCATCAGGTCGGCGTAGCCGGGGATGGTGAACAGCACCTGCTCTTCGGCGCGAATGCGAAAGAACAGCACCACGGCGTTCAAGCCGGTGAGCAACGCCAGCGTCCACCAGCAGCCGTGCGCGAGGGGCAAGAACACCAACTCGGCGATGACGACGGCGTAGTTGGGGTGCCGAATGAAGCGATATGGACCCCGCACCACGACAGCGGCGGGCTCGACGATACGGACGTTCCACATCTCGCCGAGGGTCCGCAGGGTCCAGACCCGGGCCAGCGCCAGCAGCAGCAGAGCCGTCGACGACAGCGCAAACAACGGCCAGGAAAACGGCCGGTCGAAGACGACAACCTCCAGGGGACACAGCACAAACGGCAGCGTGTGCAGCACCACCATGAGCACGAAGATGGGCTCCCGTTTGGGGGTCGCGCCCCGCTGCCCTGCCCGCCGAGTCAAGCGGCGAGCGACGAGGAGCTCGGCCACCCGGGCCGCTCCCATCAGCGTCAAAAGCAACAGGAAGGCGAGGAAGCCGACGTCGCCGTGGTTCATGGAGTCACCGTGCATGGCGCGAATCTCCTCAGGTCCAGCGGCCCAGCACAAGCTCGGCGGAGAAGCCCGGCCCAAACGCCGTCAACAGGCCCCGTTGTCCCTGCTTGGGCTTGCGCCCTTCGAAGGTGTTTTTGAGCACCACCAAGACACTGGCCGACGACAAATTGCCGACGTGGGCGAGGCAGTCGTAGCTCGACTGCAGCGCATCGGGCGACAACTCGAAGGTGCGCGACACCTCGTCGATGACCTTCTTGCCGCCGGGATGCAGGACATGAAAATCGATGTCCTGGCGGGTGAGGCCCTGACTCTCCAGAAAACCCAGCATCACGGGCTTGATGGCCCGCTCGACGGCGCCAGGAATGGCCTTGTCGAGAACGAGGTGCAGTCCGGAATCCTTGACGTCAAAGCCCATGTAGCCCCAGCTGTCTTCAAACAGCCACGTTTGGCTCTCTTGCAGCTCCAGGCCGCCGCCGACCTCGTCGTGACCGCCGTCGCCGCGGATGACCACGGCCGCACAACCGTCGCCAAAGAGCAGGGCACCCACGAGCGCCTGCATGGTGACGTCGGCACGCTGGTAGGTCAGCGAGCACATCTCGTGGGCGATCAGCAGCACGTTTTTGCCGCCGGCCCTGATGTGATCCTTGGCCATCGCGAGGCCGAAGGCGCCGGCGGCGCACCCCCGCTCGGTGATGGGCAGGCGTCGCGTGGTGCGGGCAAAGCCCATCTCGGGAATGAGGTAGGCGCACAACGACGGGATCATGAAGCCGGTGCACGACGTCGTGATGATGAGGTCGATGTCCTTGGGCTGCAGGCCGGCGTTGTCGAGGGCCTGTTGGGCCGCGCGCTTGCCGAGTTCCTTGGAGGCCTCGATGAACAAATCATTGCGATGGCCGAAGCCATGGGGCGTCACGGTGTCCTCGATGGACTGCACCAGATAGCGGCGTTCGATGCCGCTGTTGCCGATGATCTTTTTGACGCGGCCCAGATGGCGGTGCCCCTCGCCCAGCACGAGCTCGGCGGTGCGCTCCAGGGTCTCACGGGTGAACTCATGGGCGGGAAGAACGAGAGCGGGTTTGAGCGCAACGGCCGGGTTCAAGATGGCCTCCGAAAGATCGTGGCTAGCACCTGACCACGCCCCCGCAATGCGTTGATGAACGATCTCGGTGGCAGACACCGACGAGCCTTGCCGCCGGCGGAGGCGACTGGTAGCGCGACGCTGAACTCTTCAGAGGACACACGACATGACCCTCAAGCACCCCGGTTCCGAGCTGCGCCAGCGCTTTTTGTCCTACTTTGAAGGCCAAGGGCATTTTCGCGCGCCGTCGTCGCCGCTGGTGCCCCAGGGGGATGCCACCCTGCTGTTCACCAATGCCGGCATGGTGCAGTTCAAGGATGTGTTCACCGGCAAGGAGTCCCGCCCCTACACCAAGGCGACGTCGTCACAAAAGTGCGTGCGCGCCGGCGGCAAGCACAACGACCTCGAAAACGTCGGCCGTACGGCCCGCCACCACACGTTCTTCGAGATGCTCGGCAACTTCAGCTTCGGCGACTACTTCAAGGAAGGCGCCATCGAGCACGCCTGGACTTTTTTGACCAAAGACCTCGGCATCGACCCCAAGCGCCTGAGCGTCACCGTCTTTGAGGGCGACAGCCAGACGCCCGCCGACGAGGAGGCCGAGGCCCTGTGGAAAAAGATTGCCGGCCCCGGCATGCAGATCACGCGGCACTCCGCGAAGGACAACTTCTGGCAGATGGGCGACACCGGCCCCTGCGGCCCCTGCACCGAGGTCCACTTCGACCGTGGCGTCGTCAAAGGCGCCTTCGGCGGCGACGATCCCGAGGGCGATCGCGTGCTGGAAATCTGGAACTGCGTGTTCATGCAGTACGAGCGCCAGGCGGACCGTTCCCTGGTGCCCCTGCCCAAGCCCTCCGTCGACACCGGCATGGGGCTTGAGCGCCTGGCCATGGTCATGAACGGCTTCGCCAGCAACTACGACACCGACCTGCTGCGGCCGTTGATCACGTTCTCCGAGGAGTCGCTGAAGAAGGCCTACACCTCGACCGACAGCATCGACGACGTTGCCATGCGCGTCATCGCCGACCACGCCCGCACCACGGCCTTCCTCGTCGCCGATGGCGTGCTGCCCGGCAACGTCAATCGCGAATACGTGCTGCGCTCCATCATGCGCCGCGCCATTCGCTTTGGGGATCGCCTCGGCTTCAAGGACGTCTTCTTCCACGGCGTCGTCGACCGCGCCGTCGACCTCTTCTGCGACCACTACCCCGAGCTGACGGCGGCCCGGGCCCTGTTGTCCAAGGTCGTCGTCAACGAGGAGGAAGCCTTCCGCCGCACCCTGCACAAGGGCACCGAGCGGGTGATGAGCATCGTCACCGACAAGGACCCCGCCATCGTCAAAGGCAGCGTCGTCGACGGCGGCGTCGTCTTTGACCTCAAGGCCACCTACGGCTTCCCCCCCGACCTCACCGGCCTGATGCTGCGCGAGCACAGCCTCAGCTACGACGAGGCCGGCTTCGTCGCCGCCGAGGACGCCCACGCGGCGGCTTCGACGGTCGAGAATTCGTTCAAGGGCGACGGGCAGGGCGACATCTTCAAGGCCATTCGTCACGAGCACGGCGCCACGCGCTATCTGGGCTACGACACCGACGCGGTCGAAGGCGCCGTCGTCATGGCGATCGTCAAAGACGGCGCTCTCGTTGGCCAGCTTGGTCAGGGCGAGCAGGGCCTCATCATCCTCGACCAGACCGCCCTGTATGGCGAAAGCGGCGGCCAGATCGGCGACAAGGGCACCCTGCACGGCGCCAACGTCGACGTCGTGGTCGACAGCACCTTGAAGGCCGCCGAACTGCACCTGCATGTGGGGACGGTGAAATCCGGCACCCTCAAGGTCGGCGACAAGGTGTCGGCCGCCGTCGACAACGACGCCCTTGAGCGCACCCGCCGCAACCATTCGGCGACCCACCTGCTGCACTTTGCGCTGCGCCAGGTGCTGGGCGATCATGTCGTGCAGAAGGGTTCACTCGTCGACGCCAACCGCCTGCGCTTCGACTTCGCCCACTTCGAGGCCCTGACGCCCGAACAGACCCTCGCCATCGAAACCCTCGTCAACGAACTGGTGCTCGACAACGTCGCGGGCGACATCGAAAGCATGGGTTTTGACGACGCCAAAAAGAAGGGGGCCATGGCCCTCTTTGGCGAGAAGTACGGCGACAAGGTCCGCGTGGTTGGCTTCGGCCCCTCGGTGGAATTGTGCGGCGGCATCCACGTGCGTCGCACCGGCGACATCGGCAGCGTCAAGATCACGAGCGAGGGTCCGCTGGCCGCCGGCGTGCGTCGCATCGAGGCCGTCACCGGCAAGGGCGCGCTGGCCGTCATGCAGAAGCAGGCAGCACTGCTGACGACGTTGAGCCGGGCCCTCAAGGTCTCGGCCGACGACCTGCCCGAGCGCCTCGAGAAGCTCAACGACAGCCTCAAGGCCGCCCACGCCGAGATCGAGAAGTTCAAGCAGAAGGCCCAGACCCAGGCCGCCGCCGGCGCTGCCGACCAGGCCATCGTCATCAACGGCGTCAAGCTGTTGGCCCTGCGGGCCGATGGCACCGATCCCAAGGGTCTGCGCGACTACGCCGACAAGCTGCGCGATCAGGTCGGCAGCGGCGTCGTCGTCCTCGGCCTCCCCGACGGTGACAAGGTGACCCTGCTGGTGGCCCTGACCGCCGACGTCGCCAAAGCGGGCAAGCTGCATGCCGGCAAGATGATCGGCGAGCTTGCCGCCATCGTCGGCGGCAAGGGAGGCGGCAAGCCCGACCTCGCCCAGGCCGGCGGCACCAAGCCCGAAGCCCTCGATGAGGCCTTGCTCAAGGCACGGTCCCTCGTCGAGGCTGCGCTGGCGTGAGCGCTGTAGTGGGAGAGCCCGTGGCCGGCCTGTCGTTCGTCAAGCTCGAGGCCACGGGCAATGACTTTGTCGTCGTCGACGAGGACGGCTCCGCGGAGGGGCCCGAGCCCGCCCTGCCCGTGTCGGTGCGCATGGCCCTGTGCGCGCGGCACACGGGGGTGGGCGCCGACGGCGTGCTGACCATCCTGCCGGCTCGCGCCGACGCCGTCGCCGCTGGCGCCACCTTCCGCATGCACATCACCAACCCCGACGGCAGCGTCCCCGAGATGTGCGGCAACGGCCTGCGCTGCGTCGCCCGGCACCTGGCGGAAACCAGACGCATCGACGTCGACAGCGCCGTTGTCATCGACACCGACGCCGGCCCCCGCACCGTCGTCGTCGGCCGGGACCTCGGCAGCGTCACGATCAACATGGGCAGAGCCGACCTCGACAGCCAACGGCAATTCCCGCTCCGCTTCGATCGCAGCGCCCTGACCGACGTCGACGGCGTGCCGGCGACGTCGGTGTCGATGGGCAATCCCCATGTCGTGCTGGAGGTGTCTTCGCTGCCCGATCGCCATACGGCGGCGCGGCTGGGCCCGGCTCTGGAGTTCGACCGGCAGCGCTTCCCCGAGCGCACCAACGTCGAATGGGTGGTCGACCGGGCCGACGGCGACCTCGACGTGCTGGTGTGGGAGCGGGGAGCCGGGCTGACCCAGGCCTGCGGCACCGGCGCCTGCGCCGTCACCGCCGCGTTGGTGCACCACGGACGTCGTGGTGCGGGCACCACCGTGTGTCACCTGCCGGGCGGTCCGCTGCGCATCACGGTGACGACGTTGGCAGAGCCCATCTTCATGGAGGGCCCCGTGCGCCGGGTCTTCGCCGGCGTGTGGTCAGGCTGACAGAGACTGGTGTGCTCAGCGGTCGCGGCGCGAGCGGAGCCCCCACAGAAAAAAAGCGCCGGCGAGAGCCGGCGCTGGACATGACGCTGTGCAGGCCATCGACGGCCGTTGGGCGGTGCCGATGGGCAGCTCAGCCGACGGGCTTGTCGACAGCCTTGCCAGCCGCGACCCACCCCTTGATGCCGGCACCGAGGACAGCGACGTCGCTGTGGCCGGCCTGCAGGGCCCGCTTGGCGGCGGTGTGGGAGGCGGTGCACTTGTCGTTGGCGCAGTAAAAGACCACGGGGCTGGCCTTGTCTTTGGGGAGCAGGGCGAGATCGTACGCCGACGACGACGGCAGCAGCACGGCGGTCGGGATGATGCCCTGCTTGGACCGGGTCTCCTGGCCGTTGGCGTCAAAGACCGTGAAGGGCGTCTTGTCCTTCTTCAGCGCCGCGAGGCTGGCGTCGACCTGGTCCACCGTGACCATCTTGAAGGTCGCCTCGGCAGCAGCGGCGACCACTTCGCCTCCCTTTTGGGCAGGGGGAGCCTTGTCGGTGCTGCTGGCGACCATGATGGTCTCGGTGGACGATGCGGCACTGGCCGTGGTGTTGCCCTGGTGGGCGCCACAGGCGAGCACGGCGGGGGCGGCGAGGTGGGAGATGACGGCGACGGCTGGGATCAGGAACTTCATTGGAACTCCTCGGTGCAGTGTCAGGCTTCGCGGCGGTCGAATCGAAGGACCGCGTCAGATCTCATCGGCTTCTTTTTGCGAGTTCTTCAGTGTGC
>CAJBHN010000704.1 GCA_903952805.1 uncultured Myxococcales bacterium
ACGGCGGCCAACCTGCCCAGCAGCGAGGGGCCATCCACCAACCCGGTCCGCGGCGGATCGACGACGACGACGGTCACGTCGCCCGGAATACCGACATCTGCGTCAATGTAGGACCTGTGCGGCGTGATGCGCCCGGGCACCAGCGAACGGTTGACCTCCAAATGTCGCAGGGCGCGACCATCGCCTTCCACCGCCAGTACCGACGACGCCCGCGACGCCAGGGGCAGCGTCAGATGGCCGGCGCCGCAAAAGAGTTCCAGCACGACAGCGCCGTCGATGACGTCGTCGACGGCGCCCATGACGATGTCGATGATGGCCGCGCCGCCGCCGCGGGTGGCCTGGGCAAAGGTGGCGGCGTCGCTGGTGGCCAGGGGGTAGAGACCCGCGCCAACCTCGCCCAGCAGCCAGGGGTCACCCACGACGTCGTGGTCGACGCTGCCAGGCTCGCTGCCGTCCATCCGGGGCACCACCGCGCCCACGACGACGCCAGCCTCCACCAGCTTGCGCGCCGCCGTCGTCGTGGACACTGCTGCGACGACGTGGCCGCGGTCGTCGACGCCGAGGCGGACCTCGGTGCGTGCTGGCAGCGCCGCCGACGGCAGCGCCGCCACCGCCTGGCGCAGGCGGGGATGCAGGGCGGCGCAGTCGTTGATGGGGACCCGGTGGTGGCTGCGGGCGGCGCTGTAGGTGCCGCGACCGTCGTCACCGATGGTCAGACGGACGCGGCGACGCCCCGCCACGATCCCCGTGTCGTCGTCGATGGTGACCAGGGGGCGCAGCACGCTGGTGACGTCGGCTTCGGCGAAGCGCCCGACCCGGCGCAGGGCGTCCTGGGCGAGGCGCCACTTCCACGTCGTCCGGGCTGGCGCCGACAGATGCAGCCAATCACAGCCGCCACAGGTGTCGCCGACGGGACAGTCGAGCGCCACGCGGTCGGGTGACGGGGTCAGCACGCGCAGCACGTCGCCGCGGGCCGCGCCACCCTGCCGGCCCTGCAGGCGAACCAACACCTGTTCGCCAGCGACCACGCCGTCGACAAAGACACGCCGTCGGCGGTGCGACACAGCCCCTGCCCGCCTGGCACCAGGCGTTCCACCTCGAGGGTGAGCTCGGGCGCCGCGGCCGACACCGACGGGTTGGCAGGGCGAGCGCGAGGAGGACGTCGGGGCGACATGACCGGTGCGTAGCGAAACCGTTCAACAAGCCCAACACCACATCGAGCGGCATCCAGCGGCAGCGATCAGCAACGCCCCATCAGGCCGATGGCGACGACGCGGCGGCCAGCGCAGTCTGACGGTCCCGAAACGCCAGCAGCCGCTGCCGCAGGGCACCGTCGGTGGTGGCCAGCATGGCGGCGGCGAACAAGGCCGCGTTCTTGGCGCCAGCGTGGCCGATGGCGAAGGTGGCCACGGGGACGCCGCCGGGCATCTGCACGATGGACAACAGCGAATCGAGACCCTGCAGGGCCTTGGACTGCACGGGCACCCCCAACACCGGCAGGTGGGTCTTGGCGGCGATCATGCCGGGTAAATGGGCGGCTCCTCCGGCGCCGGCGATGATGCAGCGCAGGCCGCGATCCTCGGCGGTCTCGGCGTAACGAAACATCTCATCGGGCATACGATGGGCCGACACCACCCGCGCCTCGTGCGGAATCTGCAACTCGACGAGGACGTCGACGGCGGCTTGCATGGTGGGCCCGTCGCTGCTGCTGCCCATGACGACGCCGACGATGACGGTGGCTGGAACGGCAGACGGGGGCGATGCGGTGCTCATGGGGGCGACATAGCGCGCTGCGCCCCCGTATGTCTCGCGATGTCTGCCGTCACACGACCAACCGTGCCCCGCCCCTAACTAACAGGCTGAGGTGAAAACCCGAATTTGGGGGAAGGTTCGTTGGGTGAGCGCTGTAGGCGTCCTCCAGGATCGGTTGTGGTGATTGCGACCATTTGCGGCGTTTGTGGTCGTGTGGCGCCGGATGAAGGCCACAATCGCCGCAAGGAAAGCGACAAGGGCCGCGGCCATCCGCTTCGGAGTGCCTGCCCCCATCAGCTTGCGCATCACCAGCC
>CAJBHN010000705.1 GCA_903952805.1 uncultured Myxococcales bacterium
CGTTGCCGTTGCTGGCACCCCAGTGGAGCTCCAATGAAATTTGCCACGCTTGCCAAACATGTCGCTGCCCTCGCCTTCTTCGCCGCGGTCGCCGCCTGCGAACCCCCACCGTGCATTCCCGGCGAAGTCGGCTGTCCCGACGACGACACGGCCGACGCCGGCGTCCCGCCGCCGACGACGGAATGCGACGACGCGCGCCCCTGTCCGGCCGGGGAAGACTGCACCCCCGCCGGCGCCTGTGAAACGCTGTGTCCCACCGGCACCCTCAGCTGTCCCTGCAACGACGACGACAGCTGCACCGATTCGGGCCTGGTCTGCGGTGACGGCGGCACCTGCCAGCAGCCCAGCTGCGAGGCGGGCACCATCGGCTGCGGCTGTTTGCCCGACCTGACGTGCATCGTGGGCGACGGCGCTGGGCCAGTGAAATGCGATCCAGACTTTCGGGTCTGTCGGGAGGTCGTCGACGAATCCGACCAGCCGGGCGTCCCCACGACGGCGTGTTTCACCCCGTGCCGCGAGAGCGTCACGTTGGCCGACGGCACGTTCCGCGAATGCCGCGCCGACCGCTTGATGGAGGGCTGCATCGGCGCCCTGGAATGCGTGCAGGGCAGCTGCGTCGGCAACGGCGAAAATCCCCCCACCTGCTCGCGCCCGACCGACTGCCCCGAGCACCAGGTCTGTCTCGACGGCGGCTGCTATTCCAACTGCGACACCGAGGCCGACTGCGCCTCCAACAGCGTCTGCGACCGCCATGTGTGCCGCCAGCCTTGCCAGGCCACCGCCAACGAATGTGCGCGTGGTTTCAACTGCGACACTATCGATGGCGTCGATGGCGTGTGCCGGCCGGTCGGTCCGCCGAGTGGGATTCTGTCGAACACGACCCAAACGGGTTTCACCGTCAGCGTCGACGACGACACCGGCCGCGAACAGCCACCGAGCACCAGCGGCTTTGAGTCGATGACCTTCAACGCGAACTTCCAATCGCGCACCTTTCGCATCAAAAACACCGGCAGTCGGCAGCTGACCTTGACTGTGCGCAAGTTCCAGGAAACGCGCCTGACCGGCGGCGGCCGCGACACCACCACCTATGTGCCGCCATCGCCAGAGGTGATCCCGACCAATCCCCTCTTTTGGCTGAAGATGGGCACCGTCGAAGACGAAGACAACGGCACTGATGATCGCGAGCAACGGCAAGAAATCAACGACATCGTGATTCAGCCCAATCAGACCAAGGTCTTTATCGTCAGCGATCCAGTCAACGGCGACCTGAGCCGCTGGGAGGGAAAGTTGGAGATCGTGTCTTCGGACACGCCCCCGCTGAAGAAACAGGTCTCGCTGGAATATTCGAGCGACCCCGTCGGCCAGTGGTCGGGATCGGTGCATTATTTCACGAGCTTTGATGACGACTTCATTGACGCATGGCGGGCTAGCAAGAACGGAGGCACCGCCAGAGCGACCAAGAATGCCTTGCTGGTCCAATGGACGAACTTCCGAACAAACTCGGCGTTTTCGCTGCAGAAATTCCGCACGCTGCTGCGCAGCACCCGTCTCGAGTCTTGGAGCGAGGTACAGACGCAGGCCGCCTGCGACGAATTGTTCGAAGGGGTTCAGACCACACAGCATTGCTATTTGTATGCTGACGGCACGCCGGATGAAAAAGGTGTTGCCGTCTACACCGACGACGCCGACGAGGTGCGGATTCCGACCGGCAGCGTCGAGATGCCCTTCGTGATGAACCTGGAAGCGTCGAGCACCAGCGATGGGAAAACGTTCTCTGGCCGCCTCGAGAGCTCGCGTGCGCTGCAATACCCGGGCAATCCGGCCGTTTCCCTGCAATTCGGCGCCCTCCCCGACGGATGCGAAAACCCCACCGCCGCCGCCTGCATTGTGCCGATCAAGACCTTTGCAACCACCGTGGTGATGGGTGGTCGTCATTTGCTCACGCCCGGCGGCAC
>CAJBHN010000706.1 GCA_903952805.1 uncultured Myxococcales bacterium
CGGCGCCCTCGAGCAGGTATTTGGAACAGCGGACCGAGAGGACATCGAGCACGTTGGCCGCGAAGATGTTTAGCCACGTATCGAAATTGTCGACGGACAGCTGGTCGCCGGTGGATGTTTGATATGCGGTGGAGCCTTCGTCAGACAGCACAATGAGCACGCGGACGAGATAGTCGAACTGATGCACGTCGTCGGCGACTTCAGGGAATCGCTGGACGATGTACTCGGCAGTCGCCGCAGCTGCGAACCATTGGTAGCCACGGTCGAGGGGTTCGAGGACGTGCGCCAAAGCGCCGCCGCGACCGATGCGTGCGGGTGGCAAAGCAGAGGCTTCCTGGGGAGCGAGTGGAGACGACGTCGAGAGTCCGGGATTTGTCGGCGGTGGGGGGGCAAAGGGCTGCGCCGGCTGGCCGCCCATGGGTGAGTCGCCCGGGGCTGGGCGCGGCGGAAGCGGGTTTCGGCCGGACGGGGCCAGAGGCCCCGCCGTGGCGCCCGCGAGTCCTGCCGGACCACCAACGGCGGCAGGAGACAGTCTTGGCGTGGACGAGGACGCCGTTGCCGAGCGGTCTTCTCTGGTTGAACTCGTGCGTATCGGCGGCACCTGCTTGCCGCGCGCGAGCCACCCGGCTGCGGCACCGAGCGCAGCAGCGAGCAGGACGATCACCGCCCAAAGGGCCGACGGTATGCCAGCGGCTTGGTCCGCGCCCGCCGTTGGGTCGGCACTCCTCGCGCCTCTTGAATGCGGAGTGCTCGGCACATCGTCGAACGCGCCATCGCCCTCAGGAGCAGCCATTCTTGGTGTATCGTCATCCAGGGGGACTTTGCCGGGGATGGGCGCAGGGCTCCCGGCATCCGCCTGCACTTCGACGGTTTGTTTTTTTCGGGCGGACTTTTCGGCGAGCGCCGGTGCAGCGCAGCAGAAGACCACCGAGAGAAGAACCTGGCCATGGCATTTCACGATGCGCCTCCAACCGTCGGTGTGATCCGCTGACACCATGTCACCACCGGCCCCGTGATCTGATAGGCGCCGTGAAGATCGAGGGGCAACTCCCTGAGGGCCGCCTGAAGGTGTGCGGGCACGTCTGCAGTCGGGACCGCATCCTTGACGTCGGTGCGAACGAGCCAATAGGTCTCGGCGTCGTCCACGATCAAGGTGAGCATTTTAGGCTTGCCGGCCTCTGACGGAAGCATATGCGCCTTCGGCTTCGCGTCGCCGACGTAGAGCTGCACGAAACCGTCGGCGTGGTCGTGTACCACAGCCGGGGTGAACGCCGGCAGCGGGTCCCCCTTCTTTACGATGGTCTTCCGGTCACCGCCGGCAAACACGCTGATTTTGGCCTGGGTCCGAACCCTTAGCTGGATCTGGTGAGAATGCGAGTCGCTCGACACATATCCGCGCAGCGCGGCACCGGAAGCAACACATATCTTGGGATCGAACTCGATGACCTCGACATCTGCCTGCGAGGCACCCTTGGCAGGCTTGAATCGCGCCTTGACCGATGCTGCTTCTGCTTCCGTCTTGGACGGGGGAATCACCACCATGGGCAGTGAGCCACCGCGAGCCTGACGAACGAAATCCAACACCGCGTCCTGCAGCGCAGGCGCGCGGCATGTCTGCCCGGTGAACATGAGCACGTCGACCGACGACCACGTCCAGCGCGCTTTCTTGACGACCTCATCCAGAACCGGAAGCCGCTCGGTCACCATCTTTCGGATCAGGTCATTGACTTCGCCAAGGGAGATTTGCCATTTGAATGAAAAATTACTGTCACTGAGCTTGAGCGTTCCTCCGACATCGATGACAGTACTTATACCTCCGTCGAACGTAGATGCGAATTTCCCTTTCGGGTCTTGCGTGCCGGCCGCAGCGATTTTGGCCTTCTCTGCGTCACGCAGGAGTTCCATCGACGTTGAGATGATTCCCTGAACGATTTCCGCGGCCTCGCCGGCTTCGGCACGGGGACGCACGTTCTGCTCGAGGACAGCAGGTCCGTCGCCACGGAGGGCGTCCTCCAGAAGCTGTCGTTCGAGTTTGGCCCCCTTTGCTCCAAACGCGGCAACCACCTTTTCTTCGAACGTTTTCAAGTATATCTCGGTAACGATTCGACGATCGATGTCCATGCCCGCGAAATCATTGAGCCCCTTGCGGTACAGGAGATTGATGGTCTTTTGAGCCCGGAATTCACCATCTTCCAAGATGACCGAGTTCCGATTGTACTCGATGGCCGAGATGTCGGTCGTGCCCCCGCCGATATCAAGGCACAGGATCCGCGGCGTGCCCGGCGGAAGTTGCTCACCGTTGCGGTAGATGAAGTGGCTGATCGCCGCGGTCGACTCGTCGATCAATCGCTCGCGAACGAACGCTTCGTAACTGATGATTTTCCGCTCGCCAGCGACATTCTCATACGCAAGTCCTGCGTCCATCGCGCATCGGTAGAGAGCTCGCTTGAGGTCGTCTGAAGCCTCTACCGGATGCGTAAATATTGCCTTGGAGAACCGAAACGCACGGGCATTTTGAATTTCATCGCGAGACGGAAATGCGGTATTGCCATCTTCACTACTCGAGGCCAGGACGCGCGCCTTGAGTCTCGGTGCCGACGATGAGAGAAGACGCAGCTGCCGAATAATATGGTTTAACATCCGAGCAGCAAGCTGCTCCGCAGTGTACACTGCAATCGGATTTGTAGCACTTTCCACATAAAGACGAAACTCGCTGCTTGGGTTGTACGCAAGAATTCGCTTGATGCCTCGGATGGTGTTTCCCGGACGTGCTCCCTCAGCAAGGGCGACGCGGCTGCCGAAAACAAACTCGCGATCGGATTGAGACGGTTGGTCTTCGAGGCACCGCCACAGCGCTGAGGGCATGATGTCCAACCTGTCGTCGAGCAACTTCTCGAGGGGCAATGGCACCGGGTCGACATCGCCATAG
>CAJBHN010000707.1 GCA_903952805.1 uncultured Myxococcales bacterium
ACGGCCAACATGTGGCGACCGTTGACGGCAAGGTATTTTCGTTTGGCGACAAGCTGGTCCTTCAGGATCCCAATGGCAACGAGTTGGTGCGCATTGAACAGAAGCTGATTGCGCTCAAGCCAACGTACGAGATTGTGCGCGACGGTACGGTCGTCGCCACGGTCAGCAAAGATTTCTTCACGCTCTTTCGCTGCTCGTTCACCGTGGACGTCCCTGGCCCCGACGACCTCGCCGCCCAGGGCTCCTTTGGTGATCACGAGTACGCGTTCACGCGGAGCAACCGCCGGGTCGCGGTGGTGTCGAAGTCGTGGTTCAGCCTGAGCGACAGCTATGGCGTCGAGGTGCAAGACGGTGAAGACCCGATGTTGATCCTCGCCAGCACCGTCGTCATCGACCTCTGTTGCCACAAAGAAGGCCAAAAGGAGGACTGACCCGGATCAATCGCCGACCGGCGACAGCGCCGACCGGGCACGGTAAACCAGCGCGATGGCCGGCACCAACGACGCAGACTTCAAACCCGTCATCGACGGCGTCGACGACAACACCTTGACCGACGAGGCCAAGCATCGCGGGCCGACGACGCGGGTCGTCGAGTTGCCGCCACCGTCTTCTTCAGCCGAACGAGAGAGCCTCGGGAGCGACCACTTTGTCGACCGCTTCCACCGACGGGAAGTCTTGGGGCGAGGCGGGATGGGAGAGGTCACGTTGTGGCGCGACGACCGCCTCGGCCGCGAGGTGGCGGTCAAGAGACTGCTGCCCCACGCTGTCGACGACGACACCGCCCGCGCGCGTTTTTTGCGTGAGGCTCGTGTCCAGGGACAGCTCGAGCATCCAGCGGTCGTGCCCGTCTACGATGTGCGCGAGGACGGCGACGGCGGCCTCTCGCTCACGATGAAGCGCGTGCGAGGAAAGACCCTCACCAAGCTTCTTGAGGAGCATAGCCGCAGCGACCTGGGCCGAGAACCATCGCGGCGCCTGTTGTCGGCGTTTTCGACGGTCTGTCTCGCCATCGAATTCGCCCACGCCCGTGGAATCGTGCATCGGGATCTCAAGCCGGGCAACATCATGCTTGGCGACTTCGGCGAGGTGTATGTCCTGGATTGGGGCCTCGCCAAGATCTTGGGAGAGCCCGCTGAAGGCGACGAGAGCAGCGCCGGCGCCCTTTCTCCCTCGGCGATGACCCAGTCCGGCAGCGTCCTTGGCACCCTCGGCTACATGGCACCTGAGCAGCTTGACGACAGCGTGGGCCCCACGACCGCTGCCAGCGATGTCTACTCCCTTGGTGCGATCTTGTTCGAGGTGCTGGCTGGGGTGCCGTTGTTGACGGCGTCGTCGCCGATGGAGCTCATGCAGCTGACCCTCGCGGGGGTGGACGCTCGCGCCCAGCAACGAGCGCCGGCGCAGCGGGTGCCGCCAGAGCTCGAAGATGTCTGCGTGCAGGCCACCGCACGTGTGCCCAACGCCCGCGTGTTTACGGCGCGCGCGCTGCATGACGCCGTCGAGCGCTACCTCGAGGGCGACCGTGACCTCAGCCGCCGTCGTGCTCTCGCTGCCCATCACATCGACATCGCCACCGCCGCTCTCGGGGCCGCCGCGACAGATGGCGCCGACGACAGCGCTGACGATGGAAGCGTCGAATCCCACGCCCGCGCCACCGCCATGCGCGAACTTGGTACCGCCATCGCGCTCGACCCGAGCAACGCCGTCGCCGGCCGCGCTGTCCTTCGTCTGCTGGCCGAGCCCCCTCGGCATATCCCCGCCGCGGTGCGTGACGAGATCGACGCCATGGATCGCGCGCAGGTCAAAGAGGGAGCCCGCCTCAGTGCCCCGCTGGCACTGACCTGGCTGTTGTTCATGCCGTTTCCCTTCTTCATGCACGTGTTGGACTGGCGACCGATCGCGGTGATGATGGCTGTCATCGTCGTCGTGAGTGTCAACAGCGTGGTCAACGTCACGCTCGAGCGTGTCCCGCTGCTCAATCAGGCCTTCAACTACATTCTTCTGGCTGTTTTGTGCTTGAGCGCCGGCTTCGTCGCTGGGCCGTTGGTGACGGTGCCCACGCTCATCGCCACCTTCGTGGCCGCATTGCAGTCTCATCCGTCGCGCGCGGTCCGTCGGGTCGTCGTTGCTGGCGGGTGTGGCCTGTTCCTGATGATGGTGGGCCTCGAATGGGCCGGCGTGACGCCCACGTCCTATGTTTTTGTCGACGGCAGCATTCACATTGTGCCGGTGGCCCTTGGTTTCCCCGAGGTCGCCACCCGCTTGCTGATGATGCTCAGCGCCGTGGGGTCAATCCTGTCGGTTGCGCTGTTCATCTCCAAGATGCGGGACTCATTGGCTGCAGCACAGCAGCGCGCCCTGGTCTTGGGATGGCACCTGCGCCAGATCATGCCCGACGCCGTCGACTGATGAAGCCCATCGCCCTCGACGGCGTGCGTCCTGGACCGAGGCACCGTTGCTGCCAGCGCCGGTGACCAGGGTCTACGCCCGGGTCACGGAGCGACAAACCTGGCGCGGCCAAATTCAACGTCGCGGGCGTCGATGGTGGCTGCAGCAGCGGCGCAGTATTTTTTCACCAACGCCGACGGCTCTCCGTCGACCGTGACGCAGTCGCACGGGTAGCCATCGCCGTTGCCATCAGCGTCACAGGCCTCGGCTGGTGTGAAGTCGACACAGGCGAGTTCGCCAAAAGCGATGATGGCCTGGCAGCTGAACCCTTCGCCGGCCTCGGCGCATTCGACGTCGGCTTCGCACTGCTTTGTGCAGTACGGTCGGCTGCCGTCGGTGCTCGCACACAGCGCGGCCGAGCAGCTGTCGAGGGCAACGTCGAGAACGAGGTCGTTGGTGCCGGGCTGCACCTTCACTCGGGCCAGGACCTTGTCCTGATTGGGATCACAGGGCGAACCGATTTCGGGCTCGCACGCCGAGAGCACCATGGCGGCCGACATCAGCACGAGCAGCGAGTTGAAACGCATGCTTGGTGTATAGCATGTCCGCCATTCGTTGGTGGACAACGAGCCTGCCACCACGCTGCGCCAAGACATCAACGATGGGCTTGCAGCCCTCGGCACCTGAACACGCGGCCAATCCAGGGCAGGGCCATTGCCCATATTCGACCGAGCCGTCGGCGAACGTGTCGACGGCTCCCGTGGTGTCCGTGGTGGGAGGAGGGGCGCCCTGCCGCACAACAAGGTCGTGACGCATGGCAGGCGCATCGCTAGATCCGGCCTCGAGAACCACCTGCGGTCGTCTGTCGTATTGCAGACGACCGCACGGGTCTGGAGGCCGCAGCAATGGAATCGACCTATACACGCACGACGGGACAGAAGGCGGCCGAGGCCTTCGGCGTCGTTGCGGCCATGGCTCTCATTTCGTTGACAACCTGGCGCGTGGCCAGCGCACCGCTTGATATGGCGGCCATCATCGCCCTCGGTGCTGCCCTGGGCGTGGGGGTGTTGTTGGCTGACCTGTTTTCGGGGTTTGTGCATTGGCTCTTTGACCGCTGCGGCACCGAGGAGACCCCCTTTTTCGGCCCCAATTTCATCAGGGCTTTTCGCTTCCACCACAAAGATCCGCTCGACATCACGCTGCATGGATTTCTCGCCACCAACGGCAACACCTCGCTCGCGACGCTGTTGCCGCTGCTGCTGCTCAACATGATGCCCATTGGTGCCGGGCATTGGAGTGTCATCTTGGTGGTGGCCTCCCTGGTGACCGCTTCGGTGCTCACGATCCTGACCAACCAATTCCACAAGTGGGCGCACACCAAGACCCCCCCGGCGCTGGTGGTGTGGCTGCAGGATCGCGGCATCATCCTCGGCCGCGACCACCACGCGGTCCACCATGTCTGGCCGCACGAGTCGCATTTCTGCATCACGACGGGCTGGCTGAACCCCGTGATGGGGCGCATCCAGTTTTGGAGCCGCAGCGAGGCGCTGGCGAAGCGCTGCGGCATTCCCATGTACTTTGACGACGCGAGTCACGCCGCCGATCCGTCGGCCGCCCCGGCCGAGTAGCGCCGCTTCCATCAGATCGGGTGGGCGGGCGTCGCTCGCGCCTCGGTGGCCAGCTGCCCTGGCTTCAGAGTTTCTGGGCCAGCTCCCTGGCGGCGTAGGTCAAAATGACGTCGGCGCCGGCGCGCTTGATGGACAGGACCGCCTCCATCATGCAGCGGTCGCCATCGAGCCAGCCGTGGCCGGCGGCTGCCTTCAACATCGCGTACTCACCGCTGACGTGATACGCGGCGACGGGGACATCGACGGCCTGCTTCACCGCCATGACGACGTCGAGGTAGGGCAGGGCGGGCTTGACCATCACCATGTCGGCGCCTTGTTCCAGATCCAGGCGGACCTCGCGCAGCGCTTCCTGCCGATTGGCCGGATTCATCTGGTAGGTCTTTTTGTCGAGGCCGCCGCGGGGGGCGCTGTCGAGGGCATCGCGAAATGGGCCGTAGAAGCCGCTGGCGTACTTGGCGGCGTAAGACAACAGGCACACGCGCTCGAAGCCGGCGTCGTCGAGGGCCTGACGCAGGGCGCCGATGCGGCCATCCATCATGTCGGAGGGGGCGATGATGTCGACGCCGGCGCGGGCCTCGCTCAGCGCCTGTTTCACGAGAGCGGCGACGGTGGCGTCGTTGACGATCTCGGCGCTCATGGCGCCGGTGCCCGGCCAGGCGACATCGTGCATCAGGCCGTCTTGGCCGGTGGTGGTGTAGGGGTCCAAAGCGACGTCGCCGATGATCATGACCTCGGGGCAGGCGTCCTTGAGGGTCTTGATGGCGCGGGACACGAGGTTGTTGTCATTCCAGGCTTCGTCGCCGCCGACGGTCTTCAAGGCATCGTCGACCTTGGGAAACAGCGCGATTCCCGGTACGCCGAGGGCGCGCAGGCTCTTCACCTCCTCGACCAGCACGTCGACGCTCAGGCGGAATTGGCCGGGCATGGAGGAGATGGCCTGCCGTTGGCCCCTGCCCTCGACAATGAAGAAGGGTTGGATGAGGTCTGACGGGGTCAGCACCGTTTCGCGGCTCATGCGTCGCAACGCGTCGGTGCGACGCAGCCGGCGGGGACGCTGCACCAGAGACAGGCGGGAATCAGTCGTCGTCACGGGAGACCTCTTTTCGTGGGCGAAACGTGTGCCTATCAATACGATCTGTCCAGCCATACGCTTGGCGCAGGGCCTCAAGAGGTGACGCGATGTTCGGACTCGGCATGCAGGAATTGGTCGTCATCTTGTTGATCGCGCTGTTGCTCTTTGGCGGCAGTCGTCTGCCTGGCATCGCTGCGGGCCTGGGCGGCGCCGTCAACAGCTTCAAGAAGGCCCTCAAGGGGACCGACGACGACGACCGTGCTCTGCCGGCCCCTGGCACAGGCGACAAGGTCCCCGCGCCGTCGGAGACCAGCCACTCCAAGCAGGCATGAGTCGCCGCGCCTTCGTCGACGACGACCGCCTCGATGGCGTCGCCGCTGGCGACGTCGTCATCCTCCCAACTGACGTCGCCCATCGATTTTTTCGGGTGCTGCGTCTGCCGGATGGCGCCCCCATCGAACTGTTTGATGACGCCGGGCGGGTGGTGCAAGGCACGGCGCGTACGCCCGATGGCATCGCGGTGGTGGCCGTCGACGTCGTTGATGATGTGTTGCCGCCGCTGGTGGTGCTGCAGGCCATCACCAAGACCGACAAGCTGGAGCTGGTCGTGCAAAAGGCCACCGAGTTGGGGGCCAGTCGCGTCGTGCTGTTTCAGGCTCGTCGCAGCCAGGTGCGCCTGGGTGGCAAGGGCGGCGACGACGACCGCGCCGACAAAAAGCTCGCTCGCCTGGAGCGCATTGCCGCTGACGCCGCCCGCCAATGCGGCCGGGCTCGACCGCCGAGCCTGGTCGGGCCAATGGACCTCCGCGGTGCCCTGGCCGAGGCCCGGGCT
>CAJBHN010000708.1 GCA_903952805.1 uncultured Myxococcales bacterium
AGAACGAAGGTCAGCAAGGCCAATCCAAGAAACTGCACGTCATCCCTCTTGTCTCTCTGTCGTCGTCGTCGTCGCTGTCGTCGTCGCTGTCGTCGCTGTTGTCGTCGGCCCGATCAGGGTGCTTCGCTTTGCAGTTCTTCGAGCTTCTGCCGCACCGCCGGGTCGCTCTCGACGCTCTCGGCTTTCTCGTAGATCGTGATGGCCTGCTGCTTCTCGCCCATCATCAACAAGATGGAGGCCTTGGCCCGCAGGAACTCGGGGTGGGATGGATAGCGGCCCAGCACCATCTCGACCCACTCCAGCGCGAGGGCGTAGTTGCCCTCCTTGATGCTCTCTTGCACGCCGGCACGGGCCCGCACCAGGCTGACGTCGGCCTTGCCCTCGTCGATGCGCAGACCGCGGGCCCGATAGGCCTCGACCAACGAGCGGTCGGCGGGGGTCGGCGGCGGCGGCACCAATCGCGTGGCGGGCAGGGTCTTGATGCCGGCGGCCTGGCCGCTGTGCTCGATGACGATGCGTTGACCGGTCGACAGCATTGGCACGTCGACCTCGGTGATGACGTCGCCGTTGTTCCAGCGGACCTTCATGACCGTATTGGTGCCATTGGCGAAGGGTCGCTGCAGCGTGTCTTCGTCCTTCAGCGTGGGGTGCTCGGCGGCCTCGGGCTCGACGAGGTAGTAGGTGTAGTTGCGGACCGCACAGCCAGCACCGACGACGACACCGACGGCGGCGGCGACAGCGATGACCCCCAGGCGAGCAGACAGCGGGCGGGTCTGGGACATCATCATCATGGCAACACCGGGAGGAAGTTGATGTTCAACAAGCTGACGCCCAGGCCGATCTGGCCGTTGGTCGACGCGGTGAGGAGCACACCGTAGCTGGTCTGGGGAATGGGCAAGCGCAGCACGACGACGCCGGTCAGCAGCGGATCGAGGACCTGGCCCTCGAGGCCGAGCGCGTTGCCAGCAGCAGTGGGGACAGAGACCACCAGCTGGCCGCCGAGGGTGAGGTTGAAGGCTTCGGGGATCACGCGGTAGTAGACGGCGCCGACGCCGACGATGGGGTCGAAGGCGCTGAAGGTGATGCCGGCCAGGTCGAGGTTCCGGTCGCCAAACTGGTCGACGACGTCGAGAGAGACATGCTGGCCGGGGTACAGCCCGAGGTCGACCCACACATGGGTCAGGCTCTCGCCGCGCAGGCGCCGCTCGAGATCGTCGGTGAAGCTGAAGTTCTTGGCGCTGCGCTGCTGCTCGCGCAGGCGGCCGTCGATGTTGGCCGCATACAGGATCTGCCCCGTGCGCAGCGAGACCACCCGCACCGCGATGCCGTCGTCGGTCTCGTCGATCCAGGCCGCCGCCGCCGCCGGGGCGCCAGCGCCGCGGGTGTCGGTGTCGACGGCCACGATTTCGGCGATCGACAACGTCCCCGAGGCGTAGACGAAGGCCCCGCCCTCGGCCTGCACCCGCGGTTGCATGCAGGCCTCGCAGGCCCGCAGCTTGCCGCGGCCGACGGCGTCACCGAAGGCTACGACGGCGGCGGTGGGAAACCAGCTGCGGGTGGCCTCAAACGCCGGTGCCGCACCCACCACGATGATGGGGGCGACGCCTTCGAGGGCGCCGCCGTTGACGACGGGCTCCAGCACCTCGCCCAGGCGTTCGAGGGCGTCGCGGGTCGCGTCGCGTTGGGCCAGCGCCGCCGACGACGTCAGCACCATCAGCGACGTCAGCAACGACGTCAGCAACGACGTCAATGTCAGCCATGGCAACGCGCCAGGCAGCACGCGCGAGCAACGGCGGCTCAAAACCACAGGGTCACCTCGCCGCCGATGGCGTGGACCTGCACCACGCCAAAATCCAGGAAGCGACCGATGTTGGGGGACCCCGCCAACGTCGGCGCCGTCTGGGCAAAGAGGGCTGCGCCGACGCGATTGCCAATGCGCAGGTCGACGCCGACGCCAAACGCGGGCCACGTGGTCGTCTGCACCACGGTCCCGGTGGCCGCTGCCAGCAGGTCGGCGATGTTGGGGACGTCGTCGCGCAGCAGCAACGCCGCTGGCCCATTGAGCGTCATGATGGACGCGCTGGCAAAGCCATAGAGATTGGGGTGGGTCAACGACGACGACGCCCCGGTCAACAACCGATTGATGCGAGCCTCCAGCATCAAGCCGTTGTAGAGCTGGGGCACGAAGGTGCCGCCAACAATGAGGCTGCCCGACCAATCCCGCGCATGGTTGATGGCGAATTCAGCGCCGGTCTGCAGCCAGATGATGGGCACGTTGGAGATGCCGGTCGCGTCGGCGAGAGGTGCAAACTGCAGCAGCGCCAGCCTGGCGGGGATGGCGATGGGCCCCCGTTGTTGCAGCGCGTCGAGGTACTCGCGGCGAGCCTGCTCGGCGGACACGAGGTGGTCCCCCGAGCGCAGCAGCGCCGCGCTCGACGTCGAAGAGCTCAGTGTCTGGCTGACGACGATGGTGAGGTCGTTGTCCATGGTGGTGATGCGGGCCCGCAACACGAGGGCCGAGCCCTCGGCTTCGACGTCGAGAAACAGCGCGTGTTGGGCCTTGGTGTCGGTGCCGATGCGGGCCAGGGCGCCAGGCTGATCAATGCCCCGCGAGACCACCGTGCCTTCGCGGTCGGCATGGACGAGCAGCTGCGAACAGGCCGGACAGTGGGCCTGGCGCACGTGGGTCTCTGGATGCTTGAGGAGCAGCTCGGCCAGGTGGTTTTCCAGCAAGGCCTCCAGGCCACTGCCAAAACCCAGCGGCACCGTGACGTCGGCGACGACGACGGCGGTGTCGGTGGCAAACGGTGGTGTCTGGGTCCAGCCATAGA
>CAJBHN010000709.1 GCA_903952805.1 uncultured Myxococcales bacterium
CAGCGCAGGCTGGCGTCGGCGCTGTCGGCGCTGCCCATCTTCCCGCTGCCGGGGACGGTGTTTTTCCCCCACACCCTGCTGCCGCTGCACATTTTCGAACTCCGCTATCGACAAATGACCCAGCAGGTCATCGACGGCGACGGCTACCTCGGCATCGTGCTGAGCGATCCCGCCCAGTCGGCGGTGCCGGTGGGCTGCGCCCGTGTCGCTGGACTTGGTCGTCTGGTCCACCACGAGCGCTTGCCTGATGGTCGCTTCCACATTCTGCTGCAGGGCATCGCCCGCGTCTCTCTCGACGACGAATTGCCGATGGATGGCCTGCTGTATCGGCGGGCTCGCGCCAGCCTGGTGCCCAGCGAAGCCTTGCCTGGCGACGAGCGGGCCTTGCAGGAACACCTCCGCACGTTGCGAGGGTGTTACGCCCGCCTCTGCGATGCCCATCCGGAGAGCAAGAATACCCTGGGGGATTTGCCCCTCCGCCTGGCAGAGCCCGCGGTCCTCGCCGACCTCATCGCCGCCGCCTTGATCGATGACGTGTCGTCGCGTCAACAAGTCCTTGAAGAAACCCGCCTGCTGCGGCGTCTTGAGATGGCCAATGACGCCCTGGCCACGCTCCTGCTCCGTACCCTGCCCGTCGAGGCGTCGTTCCCCAACTGAGCCGGAGTTCGATCGAAGCGGTTGCCGATGGCTCGCCCTGCGGGCATGGCGTCTATGGCCATCCCACCTTCGGCGGGCGCCGCAGGTGAAATTCGTCGAGCCCGGAGAAGTGTCATGAAGCGTGTTGCCTTCGTTGCTGGTGCCGTCGCTGTTGCTGGCACCCTGTCGTCGGCGGCCATGGCCGATGTGGCCCCGCCCCCACCGGCCGCGCTCACATCGCCAGCCCCCGTCGTGGTCGACGTCGTCAAAGAGGCGGCCTCTCTGGTGGAGAACGGCCCAAACACCATCGCGACCCTCAAGAAGGCCATCGAGATGTACGAGGGGGCTTTGTCTGACACCAGCCGGCCAGCGACGGAGCGGGCCAGCGGCTGGGCGGACGTGGCCCGGGCCTCGCTTCGTCTCGGTGACGTGCTGAAGGGGGACAAAGACAAGATTGCGGCCTACGAAAAAGGCCAGGCGGCGGGCAAGAAGGCCGTCGAGGTCGCTGGCGGCAAACACGTCGATGGCTTGTTTTGGGCTACCGCCAACCTCGCCACCATCGGCCGCACGCGCGGCGTCATGAACTCGCTGTTCATGGTGGGCGACCTCCGTAAGGGCATGAACGCCGTGCTCGCCCAAAATCCCAACTACCACCTCGCTCGCAACACCCTCGCTGAGATCGACCATGCGGTACCGGGCTTTGCGGGCGGCTCCGACGAGCGCGCCGAGCAGGGCTACCGTGAGGTCCTCAAGCGTGACCCCCACTTCACGGCCACCATGGTGCTGTTGGCCAAGCTGAAGAACGACCAGGGTGAAAAGGATGAGGCCCGCCAGTGGGCCGAGAAGGTGGTCGCCGAAACGACACCCGCCATGCGCAATGATTGGCGCAAATTCGATTTGCCCGACGCCAAAAAGCTGTTGGCCGA
>CAJBHN010000710.1 GCA_903952805.1 uncultured Myxococcales bacterium
CGCGGCCCACGCTGATGTGCATGAGGGCGTCGGCGTGGAGGATCGCGTCCTCGATGCCGAGCCACTCGGCGATGCGCACGGGCAGCGCACAGGCGGAGGTCTGGTGGGCACCGATGGGCGAGCGATCGACGATCAGCACGTCCTGGCCACGCAGCTCGCGTGCGGCGGTGAGCCCCGCGAACGACGCGCCAACGATCAGGACCTCGGGCATCTAGGCCCCGGCCCGTGCCGCTGCGGCACCCGCGCGTCGCCCGAACACGCAGATCTCCAGCAGCTTCGTGCCATCAGGCGAGACCATGGGGGACGCCGCCCCACCGGCAGGCTCAAGCCGAGGCGGCCGGTCACGTGGATGACGGTGATGACACGACGAGCTGGGCCAGCACCGAGGCCAGGTGGCGACGCGTGACCTTGCCCCAAGGTTGGCTTGGTGGTGGGGCCGCGTCACCGATGGCCCAGGCCGCCGCCCGCAATGGCTCGGCATGCCCCTGCTGCTCTAGGCCGGCGCAACAGGCGAGGACCTGTATGGCTGTGGCCTCCGCACGAGCCGACGACATCGACAATTTGAACTCGACCACGACGGTGTCCCAGGGGCCGGAGGCAACCAGGTCGGCAGTGCCTTCGACGACCACGCCTTCCACGACGAGGACGGTGGGAACTTCGGTCTGAAATGTCCGTCCCTCATCGCGTAGGGCCCGCAGTGGCCCCAACAGGGTCGTGACAATGCGATCCTTGAGCGCGTCGTCGACGGCTCCGGGGGGCGAACCGATGGCGTGCTCGGCAGCGTCGACGGCAGCTTGGGCCGCTCCCAGGCTATCGAGTGCTTCGGGGCTCTCGGTGGCAATGAGACCGATGATGGCATGGGCCAGACGCCCCCGGGCCCGTGGCGGGATGACGTCGTCGTCGTGGAGGTCGTAGCCGTCGCCCGCGAGTCCCATCGTCAGTTGGGGTGTGGCTCGCGCCAGCAGCGTGGAGGCCCGCAGGCGGAGCGGACCATGCAGGCTGGCATCGTCGTCGATGACAGCGGTCAACACATCGTTCACACCATGGTCAACCGGAGCGTCGCGGTCGCCAGCGCCGTTGCCGGCAGGGCGCTGGTACAAGGTGTCATCGATGGTGGAGGTCATGACCGGCACCAGCAGGGCGTCGAAGGCGACGTCGTTGGCGGCGCGGGCCTGGCTCAGCAATCCAAGCATCGAGCCCGGCCCCTGACGACGGGGCGTGCCCACGATGCACACGTGTTGGCGGGCCCGCGTGACGGCGACGTACAGCAAGCGAGCCAGTTCGGCCTCGTCGCGCACTCGCAGGCCGCGTCGAGCCCGCTGCAGCATGGTCAGTGAGGTCGTCGTCGAGTTCTTGGGGGTGCAGCGCCCCATCGGCCTCCCACGCGGTGAAATGGCGAGGCCCGTGCCCGGCTCGAAACAGAGGTCGTCGCTGTTGCCGCGCAGGCCAATGCCGGCATCTGCCAGAATGACGACGTCGGCTTCCAGACCCTTGCTCTGGTGGACGGTCATGATGCGTACGGCATCTTCGTCGACAGGAGCGTCAAACGCGATGGCCTCGGCCGGCGGGTCGTCGATGGCTTCTTGGAGGCGAGCGATGCCGAGGACGCCGTCGTCGCCGCGGCTGGCGCAGATCGCCCGCAGCTTCTCGAGGTGTCGCAGCCGCAGAGAGCCATCGCGCTCTGCACCGCAGGCAATCGCGTAGCCGCCCTCGTCGACGATGGCGTCAACCAGTGTGGACAGGGGTTTGTGAGCCAACCGACTGCGCACGGTGTGCAGCAACGCATCGAAAGCGACCACGCGAGCCGCGGCGGCGCGGGGGACGAGGGCGTCGTCGGTGGCCTCGACGATGCGTGGCCACGAGAAGCCGTCGCGCACGCTGGTCATGGCCTCAAACAAGGCCAAGATGGCGTCGTCTTCGAGACCAACCAGGGGTGAGCGCAGCACTGTCAACGCCGCCAGTTCGTCGCGGGGGTCGACCACGAGGCTGAGCGCCGACACCACATCCAGGATTTCGGGACGTCGCCAGAAGCCGTCGCCGCCGACGACGCGCACGCCCACACCGCGGCGGCTGATGGCGCGGCCAAAGACCGCGGTGCTGCGGCTGCGGCGCGTGAGCACGAGCACTTGGGATGGGCGGAAGCCGGCGGCCAGGACGTCGGCGACGAGACGCTCGGCGACCATCGCCGCCTCGACCTCGACGGTGGGCAGGCTGGAGGCGGCCAACGGCCCTTCGGCCCTCCACCACACGCCGGCTGTCGTCGCCGGCGTCGGTGCTGCTGCTGCTGACGTCTCGGTCGCAGGTGGCGCCGGCAGCGGTGTCAAGGTCTCCTCGGCGTGCGCGGGGAGCATCTGCGTCGTCACGAGGTTGACAAAGGCACATACTGCCGGCGTCGAGCGACGGGACACGTCGAGGCGCAGGCGCCGTCCGCCCCTGGAGGTGATGGCGTCTTGGGCGCGCGTAAACACAGCCGCGTCGGCGCCCCGGAAGCCGTAGATGGACTGCTTGGGGTCGCCGACGATGAAGAGTCGGTCGTGGGGGACGAGCATGGCGTGCAGCGGCTGGTCAATAACGAGGGGACCTGCTCGAGAGGGTGCCTCGGCGATCAGGGCCAGCAGTTGCTCCTGGATGGGGCTCGTATCTTGGTATTCGTCGACAAAGAGGCGGCTGAAACGCGCCTTGACGCGGGCCCGGACGCTTGGGTCGTCGCGCAGGACGTCGCGGCAGCGGACGAGCAAATCACCAAAGCCCAGCAGGCCCCGGTGGTCCTTCTCGCGGCGCTGACGTTGATCGAGTTCGATGAGCAGGGCTCGCACCGCAGGGGCAAGGGGTGCTGCATCCTCGTCGACCAACGCCGCCCCGATGGTGTTGATGGCCTCCACCAACGCCCGTCGATGCTCGGTGAAGGGGGCGCCCCCCCAGCCGCCGCCGACCTGTTCGCGCAAGGTGAGATAGGCGTCGGCGACGTCGCCGTCGCCGTCGCGGTCACCGCCACTGGCGGACTGCGGGGCCGGTGGGGACGTCATCGACGGGGCGGTGACCAGCGCGCGCGCATGTTCAAACGCCGCCAGCAGACGCGCCAACAGACCAAGCTTGGGCAGCACCGTGGCGGTTGCCGACTTGGACGACGACTGCCGTGCGGCTTCGTTGAAATTGGCCAGCGAGGTGCGCACGCCGGCGATGGCCTCGTCGACGCTGCGCAGCGGCAGCGCTGGTGTCACCGCGACCGCCTCCAGGCCTCGCTCAGCCAGGCTGCTCCACACCCCGACCAGACCCTCCACCAGGCCGCGCTGCTCAAACATGCCCCGCAGCGGCAAGCGAGCGACGAGGTCGGCGACGGCGTCGTCGTTGGCAGCCAAGGCATCGAGGATCACGCCCTCGGCTATCTCATGGAGCATGCGCTGCTCCTCGTCGGGTTCGAGGATGCGAAAGCCGGGGTCGACGCCGGCGGCCACGGCGTGCTCGCGCACCAGACGGGCGCACAGTGCGTGGAACGTGCCGATGGGAGCGCGGCCCACGCTCCGTCGCAATGCGTCGAGCGCATCATCGTTCCACGGAGTGCGACCTTGACGCACAGCGTCCCGCAACGGCACGTCGTCGTCGGGCGAGAAACGCAAGGTGGCCAGCCTTGCCTCCACGCGGGTTCGCATTTCGGCGGCGGCCTTTTCGGTGAACGTGATGGCGCACAGGCTCTCGGGACCCGGTGGCGCTCGGTCGGTGTCGGCGTCGAGGCCGAGGGCCGCTCGCACCCAGGCGTCGACCAATGACCAGGTCTTGCCGGTGCCGGCGCTGGCCAGAACAACGGTGCTCATGGCTTTGCTCCGTCAGTGGCGTTGTTGGCGCTGCCGACGCTGGCGTCGTCGTCGATTTCGTCGGGGTCGAGGTGGTAGCTGCCTTCCTGCGGGACGCGGCAGACGCGCTGCAGCCGACATTCGGTGCAGCGCCCGCCAGCGTCGGGGGGCAGGGTGCCATCGAGGATCGGATTGATGACGCGGCCGATGGCCTGACCGAGGGAGTCTTCGCGTCGGTCGTCGAGGACCCTGAGGCGAAGTGAATCGGTGGCGTGGATGTCCTTGGACGCCGCACCATCTTTGAGGCTCAACAGGTACCCATGCAGTGGTGTGTCGGGGGTTGTGGGACGATGGTGCTCGAGAAGGCGCAGGTACACGAGGA
>CAJBHN010000711.1 GCA_903952805.1 uncultured Myxococcales bacterium
CTGACCCATCGCTACGCTGGTGCGACCGGCACCAGCATCACCAAGCTGCTCGTGGTCGGCGTTCGCTGCGACGACGACGATCCTTCCATCGGCGACGCCACGCTGTTCACCATGCGCCCCGGTCGCGCCGACGCGGTGGCGCGCATCCCATTCCCCGTGGTGTCTCTCGGCTCCAGCGGCGACGCGGTGTTGCTGCTCGACGGCACCGGTCGGCTGTGGCGCACCGACAGCGCCGGCGTCGGCGCCACCGCCAAAGCCACCGCCACCGCCAGCGCCGTCGACGAGGCCGGTCCCGACGTCGTGCAGCTCATGGGGTCCTGTGCGCGCCGACGCGATGGCACGGTGGTCCGCGTCGACGACGCTGGGGCCGTCGTCGCCATCACCACCGGCGCCCGGGTCATCGGTCAGGCCGACCACGGCGTCGTGGTCGCCGTCGAGGCTCTGTCGTCGGGCGGCCTGGTGGCTGTGGGTCGTGATGGCGTTGGCGTTGAACAGTGGCGCATCACCCTGCCGGTCGTCGACGACGACGTGGTCGCGGTCGCCGTCGACGGCGGCGCCGTGGGCCTGGTGGCCGGGCGGACGTTGATGGTCGGCCCGCAGGCCACGGGCGAGTTTCGTCGTCTGCCCCTCGTCGCTGATGTGGTGAGCCTGGCCCGCCTGGGGACACGCTGGGTGCTCGGGTCGCCGTCGGCGGGGCTCTTCAGCCTCGACGACGACGACGACCGGGTGTCGCTGTGGCGCCCGTCGCTGCGGGCCCATCAGGTGTTGCGACTCCACGACGGCATCGTCGCGGTCAGCGACCTGTTTGTGGCCACCAGCGACGACGGCATCGACCTCGTCAGCCGCGACCTGACTGGCTTCATGCGCCTCGCGGAGACGTGAGCGACGGGCCAGCTCGATGCGGTTGCGCTGCTCCGCCGGCGCCATACCGTTGGGCATTCACTGCAGGTGGCTTTCATCATGCTGACTCGGAATTGTTCCACGGGCGCCGTGCTCGCCTTCTTCGCTGCTTTCGCTCTTTCGCTCATGGCCTGCCCGTCGACGACGGGGCCGACGTACCACACCGACGTCGCGCCGCTGCTGCAGCGGGAATGCATGTCGTGTCATCAGGCCGGAGGCATCGGCACCTTCCCGTTGACGACGTACGCCGAGGCCAAGGCTCGCAAGGACCTCATCAGCTTCTCGGTGTCTTCGCGGCGCATGCCCCCCGGCATCCTCGACAACTCTGGTGACTGCCAGACCTTCCCCGGCGCCCGCTGGCTCGACGACAGCGAGATCGCGCTGTTGACGGCCTGGGCTGACAACGATGCTCCCGAGGGCCCCGTGCCCACAGACATCATCAAGCCCCTGCCGCTGCTGGGCCTGCAGGGAGACGGCATCGTCGACGTCGCCATGGCCGAGCCCTACACGCCTGAGTCCACCGAGCAGGAAGCCAACGACGACTACCGCTGCTTCATCCTCGACCCCGAGCGCCTCACCGACAGCTGGCTGACGGGCTACGAGATTCTGCCCGGCGTGCCCAGCGAAGTGCACCACATGCTGTTGTTCTCGTTGCTCGACACCGACGCCGACAATGAGGCCCAGGCCAAAGACGACGCCGACCCCCGCCCTGGATATGGGTGCTTCGGCGACGCCGGCGTCGACAACACCAATCTGCTGGCGGTGTGGGCCCCGGGTCGTGACGCCGTCACCTACCCCGAGGGGACCGGCTTGTTCGTGCCCGCGGGCCACAAGCTCGTGATGCAGCTGCACTACAACCTGCTGTCGGGTGTGGCTCCCGACTTGACGGCCCTGCGCCTGCGCTTCGCCGACCGCGTCCAAAAAGACGCCCTGCTGGTGTCCCTTGCCGACGAAAACCTGGCGCTGGAGGGTGGCCTGCCCGAGGCCAACTACAGCTTCACCGTGCCCCTGCTTGGCCTGCCCGAGCCCCTCGAGATGCACGGTGCTTTCCCCCACATGCACACCCTCGGGCGCACGCTGACCTTCACGCGCCAGCCCATCGCCGACCAGACCGGTGAGCAGCAGGAGTGCCTTGCCCACGTCCCCAACTGGGACTTCAATTGGCAGGAGGTCGCCTTCTACGACGCCCCCATCCTCGTCGACGGCGGCGACCGCCTCGATGTGTCCTGCACATTTGACACCTCAAGCCGTAGCGAGGACGTGAGCTGGGGCGAAGGCACCCAGGACGAGATGTGCCTCGTCTTTGTCTACGTCACCCGCGAAAATGGCCAGCGCGTCGTCGAACTCATTGACTGAGCGGTCACCCCGGTCGCTCAGCGGCGGAAGGTGACCGTCGACAACGGCACGCCCTCGACGTCAATGATGATGTCGGGGTTGCGGCGCTGCCACTCGTTCCACACGTCGAGCTGCTGCTGCTTGAACTCGCCCAGCGGTTCGACGTGGGCGACGTCGGCGCCGCGGACGGTGGGGGCAAAGACCATGTCTGGGCGCAGCAGTCCGTCGCCACGATATCGATTGAAGCTGTCCTGGTTGACGTCGCCGCCATGCAGGCGGGCCCCGCGGGGGGCGCGCTCGTTGATGGCGGGCAGGGCCTCGCGAATCTCGTAGCCCCAAAAGGTGCGCTGCAGCCCCAGGTTGGCGGCGCCGCGCGAAAAACCCGCCAGCTCGTTGTAGGCGCCCAGGCCGTTGGGCCAGACCCGAGCGCTCTGCAGCAGACCGGGCACGGCGGCGAGGACGCCGACGACGACAACGACGATAACGACGGCGACGTTGCCGCCCCGCAGGCGCAGGCGCGTCGCGGCCTCCTGCAGGGACCACGCCCCCAGCACGCAGACAAAGGGCAGCGCGTTCATCCAATGCTTGGTGCCACCAAAGATGGGGCTCGAGGGCAGGGCAATCAAGAACACCGGGAAGGCGGCGTTCAAAAGCAGCAGCAGCGCCGTCGACCCCGACGGGGACCGGGCCACATCGCCGAGGGGCACGACGGTGTCTTCGCCGTTGTCGCCTTGGCGGTGGCGGATATGGCGCCGCCACAGCATGCGCAGCGACGTCACCGTGGCCAATAGCAGCCCCGCCGCGCCCACGCTGAGCAGCGGCACGGGGATGGTGAGGCCCCACATGACGAGGGGAAACGACCACGGAAACGGTGGGGCCGTCAGCAGCTCGCCAAACAGCATGATCGGGTAATGCTCATGGCGCAGATGAAAGCCGACGTAGGCGCCGAAGCGTCCCACGACGTCGGGCCAGAGCCAGGGCCATAGCGCGACGTAGACGACGGGGGCGATGACGGCGAGGGTGACGAAGCCCAGCGGCAGTCGCCAGCGACGTTGATCGACGCCACCGGCTCCGCTGTTTCGTCCGTCGCCCGCCTCGCACAGGAGCCAATGCAGCACGAACAACGCTGGCACCGGCAACACATTGTGCTTGGTCGCTGCACACAGCCCAAACACCACGCCGATGAGCACGGTGCCCCACAGGCTGTGTCGGTACCGCAGCCAGGCCGCCACCAGACCGGCGTGGGCGGCGGTGACGGCGACGTCGAAGCACGCGACATGCATGTGCCAAAAAACGTGGGGCAGGCTGATGAACCACAGCGCCGCCATCAGCGACGGAGCCCGGGCCAGCCGAGCTGCGCGGGCCAGCGCATACACCAACGCCGTCGCCACCCCGCTCGTGATCCACGCCGGCAGCCGCATGGCATTATGACCCATGACGTCGAGACCGATGGCCTGTTGCAGGGTCCGCGACAGGGCAAACCAGCCCTTCATCACAAACGGATGCTCGGGATTGTAGCCCAGAAGGGCGTTGATGCCTGTCGCCGACAACGCCGTTGTCGGCGCCGACACCAGTTCGCGAAACCACTCCGCGTACAGCTCGGCGGCCTTGAAGTAGTAGCCCTCGTCGCGGGTGAAGCCGAGGCTTTGGGCGGTGACGCCGACGACGACGGTGACGACGACCACGATGACAGCGGCCATGGCTGTGTCGACGGCGCGGTCGACGCTGACCTTCGTGCTCGGTGGGACGTCGCCGCTCATAACCGTCGAGATGGCAGGGGTGTCGGGCTCGCGAAAGCGGGATGTCGTCGCTTTCGGCGCTACACTCAGGGCCATGCCGACATCCAGTCCACCGGCTTCGTCCACGACCCGGCACCACAGCATCCTGCCCTGGCAATCAGGGGTCGTCGACGTCGACGGCGTCAGCATCGCCTACGAGGGTGTCGGCGCCGGCCAGCCGGTCGTGTTGATCATGGGCCTGGCCATCCAGTCGATCTTCTGGCCTGACGAGTTCTGCGCCGACCTGGTGCAGCGGGGCTTTCGCGTGGTGCGCTTCGACAACCGGGACATTGGCTTGTCGTCGTCGGTCGACCGCGGGATCCCGGTCAATATTCCCCGCGACTTTTTGCTGGCCCGCCTCGGCATCAAGGCCCGCGCCAACTACACCTTGCATGACATGGTCAACGACACCTTCGGCGTCATGGACCACCTGCATATGGCCAGCGCGCACATTGTGGGCATCTCGCTGGGGGGGATCATCGGGCAGTTGATGGCGTCGTCGCAGCCCGAGCGGGTGCGGTCGTTGTCGCTCATCATGAGCCACACCAACCACCACGTGTGGGGCGTGCCCCATCCCAGGGTGTTGTTGTCGATGGGGCCGCCGCCGGCGGGAGCGACGCGCGACGCCATCATCGAGCGCAGCGTGCGCAACTTCCAGACCCTCGCCAGTCCCGCCCACCGCCGCAGCGACGACGAACTCCGCCACGCCTTCACCGTGGCCTGGGAGCGCGACTCGCGCACCGCCGGCCTCGACCGCCAGACCCACGCCTTATTTGCCACCGGCTGCATCGACGACCGCCTCCGCCTGATTCGCGCGCCGACGACGGTGATGCATGGCCTCGACGACAAACTCGTGCTGCCCCACAATTCCCGCCGCATCGCCGCCCGCATCGCCGGGGCTCGACTGACGCTGTTTCCCGGCATGGGCCATGATTTCCCGCCAGCGTTGCTGCCCAGATGGGCCGAGCTCATCGCCGACAACGCCGCCCGCGCGGCCTGAGTCAGCCGCCGCCGCCGTTGGTGCTGCCAAAGCCGCCCCCGCTGCCGTCGTCGGCGATGACGATGGTGTGTGCGTCGGCGACGGTATGCCCGCAGATGTCCTTGACCTCGACCGACAAGCGCAGCGTCTGGCCGACGAGGGTGCTGCCGTCTTCAAAGAACTGCACCTGCTCGCCGACACGCCGTCCGGTCTGCCCCGTGTCGTCGGTGGCAACAAAAGGGCGCGGCAGGTCCTGATAGCCGCCCACCAGCGTGTCCTGGTCGTTGCGCAGCGTGAAGCTCACGGTGGGCAGCAGCGCGACGTCGGCGACGGGGTCGGTGGGAAATGAGATGTGCTCGACCTCGACGGCGCCGTCGACGTGCGTGCCTCCCTGGATGCCCCGCGTGAAGGCCACGACGTCGCCGTCGGTCAGCGGCGCCAACGACGACACCCCGGTGCCC
>CAJBHN010000712.1 GCA_903952805.1 uncultured Myxococcales bacterium
GAGACCGTGGGGGAGTTGGTCCACGACTGTGGCGTCTGCTGCAATCCCTGGCGGGTCAGAGTACGCCGCCGTCGCGATGGGCGTCCGGTTGTCGACGTGGAGCGCTTGCAGGATTGACCCGGCCGCCGCGGTCTTCGTCTTTGTGGAGCGGCGCCCTGCCGAGGCCCGGCTCAGTAGGGCCGTTCGCCGATGAAGTTGCCCGGCGGATCGTAATTGCAGACCCACAAAGAACCCGGACCAAAGCCGGGGACGTCGTCGCATTCGGCGACACCGCAGCCGACGGCAGTCGAGTCGCGCCACACGATTTGCGTGTAGTGACCGCATTGGGCACCCGCTCGACAGCCGTTGTCATCGTAGTCGTAGTCGGCCCTCTCGCTGTCCCAGAGTTCGACGGTCGTCGTGGCGAGGGCCGGCCCGATGTCTCGCGGCGAAAACACGGCGAGATTTTCGCCAAAGGTGCTTGTCGAGTGCTCAAAGACGCAGCGTTGGGCCCATGTCTGCGCCGTGTCAGCTGCTGGAGTCGACCAGGTCATCAGCGGCAGGGCTGGCGAAGGCGCAGGTTGGGCGTTCGCTCGGGCGGCGTTGTGGGCGTCCACCAGTGCTTGTTCCAGGTCGCCAAGGTTTTCCGGAGCGTCGCCGGCTGGGGGTGCCGACTCGAACCCACCACAGCAGAGTGTACCGCTGATGCTGACGAGCAGGAGTATCAAGCGTAGCATTGGATCGGCGCGCATGCCCGATGATATCCTCTGCTCCGTGCGAATGCTGCTGATTGAAGACGACCCCGACATCGCCTCGTTGCTGGTGCGGTACCTTGGGCGCTCGGGCATCGAAGTCACTCATCTCAGCGACGGCAACTCCGGGGTTGCGGCATTTCTGGTCGCCGCTCGCAGTCAGGCCCCTTTCGATGTGGTCCTGACCGACGGCCTGTTGCCGGGCAGGAACGGCTTTCAGGTGGCGCAGGCCATCCGGGCCAGCCCGGGCGGGTCGAAGGTTGGTCTCGCCATGTTTTCCGGGGCTTTTCGGGGCACGCGCGCTCAGGCTGACGCCGCCCACGCTGGCTTTGATGCCTACTACGCCAAGCCCTTTGTCTTGACGGATTTGCGCGACGGGCTGATGGCGTTGGCAACGCGGAGGTCGGGCAAGTCGTGGTCGTCGACGACACCGTCGCCAGGGCCGACGTCGTCGACGCCTGCAGCCCACATGGTCGAGTCGCGTCGCTCACCTGGTCTGGTGGTGCCAGCGGTCCAGCGGGTGGACGGTGTGCCGTCGACGGCGAGAGTCTTGCTTGAGGCGTCACGGGCTCGTTTTGACGGGGTCATCGAGTTGCGCGCTGGCGACGCGACGACCCAGGTGGCCTACCTTGGAGGCGTCGTCGTCGGCGTCACCGACACCATGCCGGAGCATGCCCTCGGCCCCTGGCTCATTGCCCAGGGGCGGATCTCGCCTGCCCAGGGGGCGGCCCTCGACGCCCGGGTCGCTGCGACCAATGAGCGCGTGGGCGAGGCCTTGGTTTCGCTTGGCTTCGTGAGCGGACCTGAAGCGCTCTCGATGATGGAGGCCCAGGCCAGGAACCGACTGCGCCGTGCCCTTGTGGTGCAGGGCGAGGCCCGGGCCACCGAAGGTATCGAGGCCGCTCGGCGGCATGCCATCGGCAGCATCGACGTGGTGGAGCAGGTCCTGGCGGTGGCGTTGGCAGGAGACTGCCGTGATGCTGCGGCAGCCTTCGTCGAAGCCCATGGCCAAGATCTGGTGCAGCGGACCGTCGACTTTGACAGCGGCCTTGTGGCCTTCGCCCGGCTCCGTCCCCAATCGCTGTTGCCGCCGGCGCTGATGGCGGCACCGTCGACCGTGAGGTCATTGTCGGTGCCTGACCCGCTGGAGATGTACGCGATCTGGGTGGCCGGGCTGGTGCACGTCGGCGCCAGCGCTCCAGATGCCGTGCGGGCGTTGCCTCGTGCCATGGCCTCTCAGGGCCGTGGCAGGGTCGTCAACAGCGCGACGATTGACCGCGTGGTGAGCCTGGTGCTGCGCGCGCGCGGCAGCCACGTCTACCAGCTGGTTGATCTGCCGACCGGTGCCCCACGCGCCGACGTACTGCGTTGCTTGACCGCGCTGAATCACAGCGTCGGCCGCGAAGCCCTCAAGTCGGAAGTCCTGGGTCCCGCGATGCCCGTCGCTCGTGAGCTGTGGACGATGATCGAAGAGGGCTTGTTCGTGTTCGCTGATGAGCGGCGACGCCGCGTCTACGACGAGGACCTGCTCGTCTGAGACGTCGGAGTACTTGGCCGACAGGCGCGCACCGGCGACATCCGAGGTCCCAATCGCGACGTCACCACCATCCACCACGGCGGTCGCTGGCGGTATGCATCGCGACGATGGCGGAGAACACATCGTCATCGGTGAAGGTCGAGCGTGGAGTGGTGTCACACGGCCGTCGCCGCCATGCACGCAGCCGGACCTCGCCATGATGCGCGAGGCACAGGGCCAGCGTCGGCGGCGCCGCCGCGATGAGGTCTTCAGCGAGCTGACGGGCTTGTTTGTCGAGGGACTTTTGGCTGCGGGCGTCGTGACGGTTGCTGTCGAGCAGCACGCCATCGTTGCCGGGGTCCAGGTGGAGCAATTCGTGGCACAGCGTGGCCAAGCGCTGTGGGCCGTCGCCAGCGAGGAAAAAGTCAGGGCGCAGCCCGAGTTCGATGCTCCGACGACGTCCACCGATCCTGACGCTGCGCGCGAACGGGCCCAGGGGTCTGACGCTGGCCACCGCCGGGCCGTGGGCGCCGAGGGCGACGACGACGATGCGCGAGGATTTGATGCCAGCGAGCGCCGGGCTGCTGACGACGATGGTCTCCAGCAGCGCTTCAAGCGCCGGCGTCAGGTCTGGTCGTTGGTCGCCCGGGGAATCAGCCATGGTCGCTGGCGGGGGAGGCGTCGTCGACGTCGGCTTCCCGGGTGAAGATGATAAACGCCATGCGGGGCCGCTTGCTGGCTTCGTTGGGTACAAAGGTCATCCCGTCGTACACCCAGCCGGCCCTGGTTTCATGGTTGAGGATGCGGGTGAGCGCTTCGTCGGTGACAGCGCTGGTCTCGACGACACGGTATTCGGTGATGCGCATGATCAGGCCACCTTTCCGAGGATGGCCTTGGCCGATGGGTCGCGAATGCCGTCAAGGATCAAGCTGATGAGCAACGCCGGCACCTCGAGAACGTCGGTTTTGATGTGGCCTGACAGCGCAGCATACAGGAGGCGCTCGGCGGCAC
>CAJBHN010000713.1 GCA_903952805.1 uncultured Myxococcales bacterium
ACGGGATTCAGGGTGGCCATGCTCATGACCTCCGGTCGTGACGAGCACCGATGACGACGCCCAGCAGCCTGGTGGTGACATTGAACGACAGCCCGACGGGCCACAGGACGACCCGCCTCTAGAGCACCCGCTCCATCACCCGGTTCAGCGGCCCCTCCAGAATGGCAATGCCGCGATCGAGCAACTCCTCTGGCAGGGGTTGGTCGCCGTACTGCTTCTTGTTTTTGGCCATCAGCCACGCTCCGCGGTCGATTTGTGCATATGCACATCAGCCCCACAAAAGGGATTGTGCACTTGCACAATCCATCAGTGCCTGTGGCGGCGACGACGACGGTCCTGTGGCTTTGGCGATGGCCGTGGTAGCTGGCGCCCGGCCCCGTTGCTGTCGATGGGCCGTGCGAGGTGTCTGTGTCGGTGCTCACCCTGGTCCTCGCCATCGCCCTGCAGCCGTCTGAGCCTGCCCTGGCCCCCCTGCCCAACGACGTCATCGTCGAAGGCAGCCGCCCGGCGTCGGTCGACACCGCGTCTGCTCCGCCGTCGACGTCAACTGGCGACGGCCCCGGCGCCGAGGCGCCTGCTGATGTCGTCGCTATGCCCGCCGTCGTGATTCCGCCGCCGAGCACGACGACATCGGCCTTCTTCGACCGTGGCCAGCCCGGCCACTACCTTGCCTGGTACGGCGCCGAATACGCCGGCGTCGCCGCGTTGGCAGGCCTCTATCTGGCCAAGGTCCACGAGCAGATACCCCCGGCCCCCGCGCTTATCGGGCCCCGCTTCGACATCGACCGCATGGACCTCGATGCCCTGCTCGACCCCCGCCTCGACGGCATCATCGGCAAGCCTTTCTTGCGCGAGAAGGTCCCCACCACTGCCCTCATCGGTGGCGCCGCGGTGCTCATCCTGGGCTCGACGGCTGTCGACCTCGCCGCCACCGGCGACCTCCACCGCACCAACGGCCTGGTGCTGGGTGGCCTGGAGTCGCTGATGGGCACGGTCGTCGTCACCGAGGTCTTCAAGCTCTCCTTTGGCCGCCTGCGCCCCGACTTCCGCGACCGCTACCTGCACGCCGCCTGCGGGGGCAAGCTCACAGCCCCCGACGGCCTCGACTGCAGCGGTGTCGACGACAGCTTCTCGATGGACCGCCAGGGCGTGCAAGACGGCATGAAGAGCTTTATCAGCGGCCATTCCTCCAGCGCCTTCGCGATGGCCACGTTCACGTCGTGGTGGCTGGGCTCGACGCTGGTGTGGGGCGACGATGCCCCTGCCTGGGGCCCCGCCGTCGGCACCCTTGGCATGGGGTCGCTGATGGCCGGCGCCGGCTACGTCGCCGCCACCCGCTTGAGCGACAACAAACACCACCCCGAAGACATCGTCGTCGGCGGTCTGGTGGGCGCCACCATCGCCTCCACGGTGTGGCTCGTGCACTTCGACCTCGACGGCCGTGCCCGTCGCCGTTCATTCACGGTCGTGCCCGCCATGGGCCTGGGCAAAGACGGCACCGGCGCTGGCCTCGCCGTCGTCGGAGCAATGCCATGAGCCTGCGTTCAATGACCGGCTTTGGCCGGGCCCGCACTGAACTGACCCAAGCGGTGTTGGGCGGAGGGGCCGGCGCTGCTGGCACCGGCGTGGCCATCGTCGTCGAGGTCCGCTCGGTGAACCTCAAGGGCCTCGAGGTCAAGCTGCGCCTGCCTCGCTCGTTGCTCCATGAAGAGCCCGCCCTGATCCGTCGGGTCAAGGGATCGCTGGAGCGTGGCCGGGTCGACGTCACCATCGACTTGCAGGCCGAACGCAGCGCCGCCGCCGCCGTCGTCGATGTGGCCCGCGTCGCCGCCGTCATCGCCGCCCTGCAGGACATCGCTGCGGCCCATCCACAGGTGTCGACGTCGATGACCGGCGGCGAGCTGTTGGGCGTGCCCGGCGTCTTTGTGCGCACCGGCGATGACGAGCACGCCATCGTCGTCGACGACACCCTGATGGCGGCCGTCAACGCCGCCGTCGACGAGGCCACCCGCAACCTCGTGCGAGCCCGCGACGAAGAAGGCACCGGCCTGACACTGGAGCTGCGCCGCCGTCGCGACAGCATCGCCCGGCTGGTCGACGAGGTCGCTGGCCGCACCGCCTCGGCCGTCGCCGACAAACAGGCCAAGCTGCGGGAGCGATTGGGTGTGTTGCTGGGTGAGCACCTGGAGCCCGGCCGCCTGGTGGCGGAGCTGGCGCTGATGGCCGAGCGCCTCGACATCACCGAGGAACTGGCTCGCCTGCGCCTGCACCTCGAGCAGCTCGACCAACTGCTGCAGACCGCGGGCAGCGGTCGCCGCATCGATTTCCTGTGCCAGGAGTTCCTGCGCGAGGCCAATACGGTCGCCAGCAAATGCGCCGACGCCAACACCGCCCATCTGGTCGTCGAGCTCAAGGCCGAGATCGAGCGACTGCGCGAACAAGCCCAAAACGTCGAGTAGGGCGTGTCGTCGTCGCCACCACCGCTCCCGACGCCATCGTCGTCGACACCATCGACGTCGACACCATCGTCGACACCATCGTCGACGCCACCGTCGGTGCTGCTGACGTTTTTCGCCGGCACCATCGAAGTACGCACCGAGCCGATGGCGGCGTTGCCCGTCGTGGCCGCGCTTGATCTGCCTGGCTGCGTCGCCGACAGCCGGGCCGGGTGCCTGCGGGCCCAGGCCTTCAGCTACGCCGAGCTGATCCTCGCCCTGCAGCGTCACGAAAAGGCCGGCGACCTCGGCGCCATCGTCGACCACGCCCGCCACTACCAGACCCTCGAGCTCGTGCCAGAGCACGCCCCCGAGCCCCGCTCCTACCAGCAGGAGGCCCTCGTCGCCTGGAAGAAGCAGCGGGGGCGTGGCGTCGTCGTGTTGCCGACGGGGGCGGGCAAGACCGAGGTGGCGCTGATGGCCATCCTCGACCGCCAGCGGGCCACCCTCGTGGTGGCTCCCACCCTCGACCTCGTGCGCCAATGGCATCAAGCCCTGACCCGCCGCTTTGGCGTCGAGGTCGGCGTCGTTGGCGGCGGCGAACACACCGTGCTGCCCCTGACAGTGACCACCTATGACAGCGCCTGGGCCC
>CAJBHN010000714.1 GCA_903952805.1 uncultured Myxococcales bacterium
CGAGATGACGCCGGTGACGTGGGGAGCCGCCATCGACGTACCCTCGTACAAGGCATAGCCGTTGGTGCCGGGTCCGAGGGTTGACAGGATGCCGCCTGCGTTGCCGAAGTTGGCCAGGTCGCCACCCGGGGCAACGATGTCCACCTGGGTGCCAAACGACGAGTACGGTGCCAATGCTTTCGTGGGGCCATGGGCGGCGACGGCCAGGACGTTGTTGCAGTTGGCCGGGCTGCTGACCGAAGTGTTGACGGTGAGGCCATCATTGCCGGCGGCGGCCACGAAGACGACGCCGGCGGCGTCGATGGCATTGACGACGTCCTGTTCAAACGCGGAGCAGGAAGCGCGGGTGCCGAGCGACAGATTGATGACCGACACCCGGTCGGCACCGATGGCCGGCACGCCGTTGACGGTGCCACCCGAGAGCCAGAGCGCGCCTTCCATGATGTCGACGATATCGCCACCACACCGGCCAATCGCCCGCACGACCGCCAGGCGGGCGTGCCAATTGATGCCGGCGATGCCGACACCGTTATTGGTGCTGGCGGCGATGGTGCCCGCGACGTGCGTGCCATGAAAACTGTTGTTCCCGCCATTGCAGGCGTCGCCCACGTCTTCGAAGTCGGCGTCGCGGCGGCCGTCATCGTCGCCGGCGCTCTGGGCGTTGGTGATGAAGTCAAAGCCGACGATGGCCTGGCCGCCGATGTCTTCGTGGCCGCGGACCAGGCCCGTGTCGACGATACCAATGCGCTGGGTGCTGTTGCCCTGCTCGTCATCCCAGGCTGTGGGAATGTTGGCGACCGTCAGGTGCCACATCTGCCCGAAGCTTGGATCGTTGGGGGTGGTCAGGGGGCGGACCCAGTGGTCCTCAGCCGCGGCGGCCACGGCGTCGTCGCTGGCCAGGCGGGCGATCAAGGTACTGGTGGCGGCTTCATCAGGCGGCGTTTTCGCCCCAGGCACCGCCATGTCGACCACGAGCCAATCAAGCACCGATCGCTTGACCAGCGAAATTTCAAGGCCAGTGCGCTGCCCAATGGCCTTGAGAGCATCACGATTGACGACGGCGGCGTCGCTTCTGGTGGTCCGCTTCAGCTTGATGAGAGCCCGGCCTGGAACGTGGGTTTTGGGGCCACTGCCTGTGGTTGCCCCAGCCATCGAGCTTCCCAGGACCAGGAAGGCGACGACGACAGCGGCGGGTAGAGGTCTGGTGGCCTGTGACATCAACGACCTCGGCAAGGACTGCACTCTATCTGTGCAGCACGATGCCCTGCGCTCCGGTAGACACCCGATGCGACATGTAGGTGTGTCTCGAGATGCCCCCGTCGCCAAAACATGTGGGAGGAGCGATTGAAGCGACGTGTTGAATGCGCTTTGACCGCCAACGTCGAACTCTCGATGCTTCTTTGGCGCGAGCCGAAGCAGGTGACGAAGTGCTACTGATGTCCGGTTGGCGCCGTAGTCGTCAGCCTTGATTGTTCCTGGAGTGTTCCATGATGCGCGTTCGCGCCCTGGTATTTGTCGCTGCTGCCGTCTCCGCCGCCTTCGTCCTCGCGACTCCCGCCGTCGCGGGCGCTGCCAAGGTCAAGGAGTTGACGGCCGAGGAGATCGTCGAGAAAGCGCTCTCGAAGGGCGCCGTAGGGTTCAAGCAGGGGACGGCGTCGATCCAAATGACCCTTTTTACGGCCAAAGGTGACGCCAAACCGCGCAGTCTCGACATCAAGGCCATGCGCGGGGCCGATGGCATGTTGCGCAGCATGGTGCGGTTCAGCAAGCCGGCTGACGTCAACGGGACGAGCTTTCTCGTCGTCGAGAAGAAGAACGCCCTGCCTGACCAATATGTGTATGTGCCCAAGGCCAAGGTCGTTCGGCGCATCGCCGCCGGCAACGCGAGTTCGTCGTTTTTTGGCTCCGACTTCACCTACGCCGACCTGATGCCGCTGCCGATGTCCGAAAAAGACAAGGTTGCTATTGAGCGCCTTCCCGACGGCGTCCTTGGTGGCCAGCCGGCCAGCGACGGCAAGCCGGAGGTCAAGGGCCAGCCTGTCTACGTCATCGCCGTCACTCCCAAGATCGAGGGGTCGCCGTACGGCAAGCTTATCGCCCACGTCCATAAAGACCTGTTGGTGCCACTGAAGATCGAGTTCTTCGACGCCGCCAAGCAGCCACTGAAGACCTTGCGCGTCAAGAAACTGCAGAAGGTCAACGGCGAGCAGGTACCGGTCGAGGTTGAAATGAAGGCCGAAAACGGTTCACGCACGGAACTTGTGCTGGAGAAGGTCGACCCCACCGCTACGCTCAGCGAGGCCGACTTCACCGAAGAGGCCATGCAGCGCTGAGGTGAGCGACACAGGGAGTGCAGGCGCTCCTTGTGTCGTCCCCGGTTCTGGCTAGACTCTGGCAGTGTTGAATCGCGTGTTGCATCGCAGAACCTCGGCTCTTGTCTGCAGCGCTCTGACGGCCGCCTTGACGGGCTGCGGTGGGGGCGTCGACGTCATTGGCTATGACGTGACCATCCAACAGACATCCCAGTGCACGGTGACCGGGGCTGCTGCCCGCAACTGCGAGGACCCAGCGGTGCTTGGACAAACAAGCCTGGCTGCCCGCTGGTTTTTGGAGACAGCCGATGATGGGGTCTCGGTCACGGTGACCACCCACGAAGGGCGGACGATTCCCGGTCTGTTGTTTGACAACAACACCAACGTCATCAACACCGAGGGCTGCGCAGGTGAGGGGGGGCGCTGTGTCTTTGTGCGGCGCCGGTACCAGACCAGCGACGTCAATACGGGCTGCTCGACATTTGGCGAGCTCATCTTTGTCGGCCACTTTCCACCGGATGCACCGCAACGCCTCGTTGGCCGTTTTTCCGACGTGGCTGGCAACACCGAGGAATGCGGTACGCCGACCATCAACGAAGTGGTCTTCTCGGTGAACGGTGCGAAGGTCGAACAGCCCGCCCAATCTCTTGAGGGGGCTCGGCCATGAATCGTCCACTTCCGATGTCCCCAGTCTTGGTTGGGTTGGCGATTGGTTTTGCAGGCTGCGCCGGCGATGGCATCGACTTCTTCGAGGTCGTGCGCTCCCGCGTCGATGAGTGCGCCATCCGGAGCAACGGCGAGTTTTGCGTCGAGCCCGAGCAATTCGATCCCCCAACCGTAGAGGTATGGGCCGTGGAAACCCGTGCCGAAGTCGCCTTGCTCTACGTCGATGAAGAGGTTTGGGTGTTGGACCCGCTGCCGGGCGACGCAGACCCTGCGACCGTCGAGCGGACCGCGACCAAGACGAGTGTTGTCATCGACGGCCTCACGGGGTGTCGCACGGACGCGGTCCGCGAGGTCGGTTTTCTCTCGGTGGTCACTCGTTCGGCGTTTGGCACCACCGGGACTCTGGACGGCAGTTTGAGCGTTCGTTCGGTCCTGACCGGCCCCGAGTCCTGCGGCAGCACGCCCGTCGGCGAGCGTACCGTCGACGTTGTTTCGGGCACGGTGAGCGGGCCATGAAGCATCATTCGTTGCGCAGACTCGCGCCAACAGCGTTTGTCGCCCTTGTCGTCCTTGTCAGCTTCGTCGGCGGGGGCTGCGGCGCCCCCCTCCTGGTGGCCACGTTCACGTCGCGCATTGTGCAACTCGAAACATGCCGGACGGTGGGCGACGGCACCGAAGGCTGCGTGGGCAGTGAGCAAATCGCGGAGCGGCGCCTTGACCTGGTGGAGGCTGAACCCGGGCTGTTCTGGCTGTACGGCTTGCCGCGAGACGGCGTGGCCGACCGTGCCATCCTCGGCAGCCGTGATAACGCGGGCGGCTTCCTCTTTGTCGACGAGCGCGAACAACAAAATTCCGCCACGGGCTGCGTATTGACCACCCGCGTCACCGTCAGCCTGGCTGTCGAGGACGGCCGCGCCGACGACGTCGGCGTCAATGCCTGCGTCAGCCTGGTTGGCCGTTCAGTCGATATCGTGTCGGCCTCGGCGGCTTGTGATGACAACGTCCCGCCCCAGCAGGTGGTGCAGACCATCCGGCGACGCTTCGAGGCCCTGGGTCCCGACACCACCTGCACGCCCTAGCGAACGGAGCTACCCGCCTCGTCGCTGTCGTTGACGGTCGGTCGGCGGTCTCGCCGTCAGCGGGGGGCGGCGCGCGCGTTGACAGCCAATGCGCCCCGTCCTATCGACGAGGTCTCTGCGTCAGCGCGGGATTTGGCGGGGTTTGGCGCCATTCCTGCTGGCTGGTTCCCGACGCGGCACCTGGACGGACCTCATCATGCGTATTTCTCGATCGGTCACCGCTCCGCTTCGTTTCGTGGTCGCTGTCATGGGCGTGACCGCGCTGGCGGCGTGTCCCGACCCCAAACTCACGCGTCCTGGCGGTCAGTTGTCGGGCACGGTGACCATCGCCGCTGGGCTCCGGCCCCTGCTGCCGCCTCCTGCGGGCGCTGCCGGTCGCAACGTGGTCGAGGCCGAACCCAACACGACAGCGCCCATCGAGTCGTTTGACGCCGGCGTGGTCGTCCCCGATCTCGAGCCGCTCATCATCAGCGGCACCATGGACACGGTCGACCTGCGTGACCGCATCATCTTCACTGTCGACGGTACCGCCAAGGCCTCTGTCACGGTGACCTTCGAGTACACCGACGGCGAGGGGTCAACGAACATCTTCCTGGCCGATGGGCGAGAGATCAACGACGACCAGAGCAACGTGTTGGGATTCGCCTCGGCGACCGGGACCACGACCCTGTCGGCGGTGGTGTCCCCCGGTCGGCCACACCTGGTGAATCTCCGATTCTTGTCTGAAGCCGCGTCTTACAAACTCACGATCAGCGCCGTCTCTGGCACGGTGGTTGGCAAGGTCTACGTCGTCGCCGTGAAAGAAGGGCAGGGGCATCCAGCCTTGCTTGATGACCCCGTCAACGTTCCCAAGTTGCCAGTGGGCGCCGTCACCGTCGACGGCAACATCCGCATTGACGATGCCGGCAACTGGGTTGGCGACTTTGGCGGCCTCGCTCTCATCAACGCCGACCCCACCGACCCAATCGCCGAGGGCGACCGGGTGACCCTGTTTGCCTATGCCGACAACGACGGCAGCGGCTCGTCGGCGGGCGCCAACTTCGTGCTGTCGCCGCTGACTGCTGCTGACTTTGTGGCGTCGACCACTGTTGTGGTGGCAAGCCCCGCCGACGGCGACACGCTCAGCGGCGTCAACGTGA